>JAICHZ010000198.1 GCA_025924655.1 Pseudonocardiaceae bacterium
CCGATTGCCAAGGGCGCCTCGAAGCCCGCCACGGCGGCCGACGAGCCGCCGCCGGAGCCGCCGGGCACCCGCTCGAGGTCCCAGGGGTTGTGGGTCGGGCCGTAGGCGGAGTGCTCGGTCGAGCTGCCCATCGCAAACTCGTCCATGTTGGTCTTGCCGAGGATCGGCAGCCCCGCGGCGCGTAGTTTGGCGACCAGCGTGGCGTCGTACGGCGGCACCCAGCCCTCGAGGATGCGCGAGCCCGCCGTCGTGGTGAGCCCCTTGGTCGTCGCGATGTCCTTGACGGCGATCGGGACGCCGAGCAGCTCAGGCAGGGACTGCGCCGATCCGGCGCCGGCCAGACGCTGATCTGCGGCGCGAGCCTGGCTCAGCGCGCCGTCGGAGTCGACCGCCAGGAAGGCATGCAGGGCGGGGTCGACCTCGGCGATCCGGTCCAGGTGCGCCTGGGTCACCTCGACCGACGTCACGTCACCGGATGTCAGCGCCGCTGCGAGCTCGGTCGCGGAGAGCCGAGTCAGGTCGGTCACTGCTCCTCCCCGAGAATCCGCGGAACGCTGAACCGCTGCTGGTCGACCTGGGGCGCTCCGGCAAGTGCTTCCTGCGGCGTGAGACAGGACCGGACCTCGTCGGCACGGAAGACGTTCTGCATGGCGAGCGCGTGTGAGCTGGGCGGGATGTCATCGGCGGCGACCTGGCTGACTTCCGCGACGGACTCGAGGATCACCGCCAGTTGGGGGGCGAGATGGTCGAGCTCGGCGTCAGAGAGGTCGATCCGCGCGAGGTGCGCCAGCCGGGCTACGTCATCTCTGGTCAGCGCCGGAGGACCACCGTCAGCCACCGGCGCAGGGTTGGTGTCCGGCATGCCAGCCATCCTAGGACTGACACATGTGGTTTCCCCATCCAGCCGGACAGGGTTCACCCGTACAACGCGACCATAAAGTCAAGCCGTGCCTGAGGCCGACCTGTACAGGTCCCCACGTCGCCCCACGTGGTGCACGTGCTAAGCCCGCCTCCGGGGTTCTCCCATTGGTCAATTCCCCCTTTAACGTTATTGGTAAGTTCCCAGTACCAGACCCCGCCAGACGCTTTCTGCATGTGCACAACCACCGAAACAAAGTAGGTACCCGGCGCGAAAGTAACCGGCCCAATTGGTATGGTGAAGTGACCTTCGAAGTCAGCACCCTGAACCGTCTGACGCGAGATTACTGCGCCTGGGGCAGACTGTTGGCTGGCGTAAAACGTAACGGTTTCGGCCTTCGCAGGTCCGAACGGTTCTGAGTACGCGCCGATTACATCGACCAGCGCGACGGTACACGACCGCCGAAGGGTAAAGTCTGCGGCCCCACGCGAGTTTATAGACTGGTCGTCTCGGGAACTTTGCGAAACGGCCGAGGCCCCGCTATCATCATGCACATTTGCATAGCAAGTGCCTCCGGCGCCGCCTCCCAACGGTGCGGTTGCCCAAGCACCCGCCGAAGCGCAGAGGACGCCCAATGCGCATATGCCGACTGCTGCCAAGCCGCGCCGGGTCGAGAGCCATCGCCCAGCCAGCACCATAGCGCTATTCATGTGACCCTAACGAATTTCGAGCCATCCCAGCGTTCGAAAAGCACGGATCTTCCCGTTGTGCCGACAGCCCACCCATCATTGGCCCCATCAATCTCGACGTCATAGAGGTGTCCGACTCGCGGCGTCCTTACTCGGGTCCACCTGGAGCCATTCCAGTTCTCCGCGGCTTCAGAAGCGACTGCAATCGGGTTGCCAAAGCCAACATCGCTGACCGCGGAAAGGGGGCCAATCCGGACGCTCGGGACTCGAGTCCATGATGTGCCATCGAAGTGGGAGGTCCTGCCGTCCCCCACAACCCAGAGATCGGAATCCGACGTCCCTGCGATGTCACTCACATGTCCTAGATCTGGAGTTCTCTCAAGCTTCCATTTAATCCCCGTGAAGTGTGCGATGAAGCCATTGTTCCCCACCGAGCTACAGCCAGAGATGCATTCACCGACCGCCCAGGCTGAATTCTGGAAAACACTGACCGCTTGGACTGGATCGCCGACCGGGCCGTGCAACAACTGAATTGGCGACCAGTTGGAGCCATCCCAGTGGTAGAGGCTGGCCAGCGTGTAGCCATCCGCATCGACGAAGTAGCCGCCGGCCCAAACATTATCCGAGCCGGAACCGCCCACTGTCAGTAGCGCGTTCCGGCGGTGCGGCGCGGGTTCCGGCGGGCTCTCCACGCTCCAGGACGATCCGTCCCAATGCATCGCCAGGTTGTGGAGGCGATTGTCGCGTTTAGCGTCGAAGGTCCCCACCGCCCAGACGTCGTCCGACGCGATCGCATCAACGCCATCCAGCCGATTCAAGCCGTTACCTCCGGGGTTCGGCGACGGAACGGTCGTCCATGTCACACCGTCAAAATGCTCGACCAGCGTGGCACTGGCGGCACCCGCCGCGCGATAACCGACGGCCCAGACGTCGTTTGGACTTGTCGCAGACACAGAGAGAAGCGCGGAGACAGTTGGCCTGCGACCGGAGTCCGAGTGCGTCGCAAGGGCAGCGGTGGCAGACCCTCCGATGACCAAGGAGGCAATGAGCACCACTCTGCCCATCGGAAATCGGCCACCGCTCATTGATAAGTCCACATCACTCGCCCAGGCTAGTTAGCATAGGAAGGCACGATCTCATCAGTAGCTCCACGTTTTACTTGCGGAGGCAAAAGCAGTCATTGAGTCCGTGTTCAACACGTTGATCATCAATGTCACGCTCAGCGTGACGGTCCGAGACACCGGGTCATCCACAATCGCTCCACGGGCATACTGGAACACCGTGTCGGGACTAACCGGGGGAAAGTTCCCTTGCGGGTACCAGTGAATGTAATTCTCCCCAGTTCGTCTTTCTAGAGGCTTCTCACACCAGCCAGATCCCACGACGCACGGGAAACCACCCCAGGAGTTATTGGTTCCATCGTCGTAGGCTACGAAGTGTCGATCGCCTGCCATCCAAACGATATTTACCTGCGGGTTTCCCTCAGTTTCGTTCCACTGCTGGAGCCACTGGTAGAATCCCGAGCGCCAGTAGGGGTAGGCCCAAATCTTATCCGTATCTTCGGGCAACGGCGGGTCAGCAATGTCGTCAGCAATCCAAGCCTTCCCTGAGATTATGAGATTCAGGGGCACTATTTTCGTGGTGAGAATGGCCTTCAACCAGTTTGTCTGCGGCGACCCCAAAAACGTCTTTGGGTTGATATTGGAGTCGGCGTATGCTCCCCAGGAGGGGTCCAACGACTCGCCATCGACTACAATAACACGTACATGTGGAGTGAGCAGATATGTGTAATACATCCCCCGACCGGACGTGTCTTCGGTATCAGGAAGTGCGAAAATATTCTGAGAGGCTTCCATCTGGGTTTGTCGGTGAAGGCCCTGTTTGTCGTCCTCACCTGGCGGCACCGGTAGGGCGCTCTCTCCGTTATTGGAACTAAACTCATGATCATCGCTAATCTGGTCTTCGATCATGAGCGCGCGTGCTTGCATCATCACGGGGAGATTGGGCATTTGCGCCCAGTACATGGCCGCCCAAGTTTGCCACTCCGTCGGGTCGCCGTACGAACTGGAGGATCCACCTTGGTAGTGGAAGTCACCCACGTCCCAAAGAATATCCACAGGATTGCTCAAGATGTCTTGCCAGGCATATTCAAATTTGGTACCGCTCGTGGGTGGGTTATTTACCCACCAGTACTGACAAGAGCCTAGAGCCCAGGATATCGTTACCGACTCTGTAATCGATGTGGGGTCCGCCATTGTGCGGAATGCGATGGGATTCCCTATCCAATCGCCTAAGGTTCCGGTCGGTGAAAGCCCTGCGATGTATTGAGTAAGTGCCGTAAGGTTTTGTACCTCATGCTTGAGCACTCCATGATTCCCTACTATGGCGGACACCCACTGGACGCCGGTGGCCGAGGACGGGAAGTCGCCTATAGTTCCCGGCGCAAAGCCCAGGTGAAGAGTGGTGCCCACCGGATAGGCGCTGGGATCTACCCCGCTCGCGATTGTGCAGCCATCCGCCAGCGTCGAGCCGAGGGGTGCCCTGGTGCCCGGGATGGAATACGTAACGCTTGGCGCGACAACCAGGTCACGGCGTGCTTCGACCACTCGACGCCTGCTCTCTCTGGACGCGGCAGAGCGGATGCAACCCTGCGTCAACATAGGGCGTATGGCAGCAACGCGTCAAGGGCTCGCGGGATCGCGGCTCAGAATGGGTCCGCCTGGGCCGAGCGGCTCCACCTGAGAAACTCCAAATTGGAGTGCGTTGGGAGTCCCCCACAGCTGTCACCGCAGGAACCCAGAAGGCTGACCGCCCACGCCCGTTCTGCAGTTGGTCCGCCGTCTCACTCCGTTGGTTGATTCCTGGCCACGGGCGCCATGCCTTCACTGCCTCACCATGAAGGCCGCACCACACTCACGCATGCTACCGAGGTCGTAAGCGACCAGCCTCCCCAAGGCGTCGGAGCCGAGGCTAGAGTGGCTCGCGCTTGGCAGTCTGAGAAACCGGTGCCGGCATCCTGGAATGGCACTCTGGCGGTACATCTGCGGCCCGGCTGTCCCGTGCCCTGTGGGGCCTCAGGAGCCTAGGAGCGTGGGTCAGTAACACGCCAGTCGGGGTGCGGAGCGGGCCGGTGGACAAGACGTTCCGGGCGTTCGACCCGGGCCAGGACTTGTTGTTGCCGCCGTCGTTGGATGAGTGGCTGCCGGCCGATCATATGGCGAGGTTCATCGCCGAGCTGGTCGATGAGCACCTGGATCTGTCGCGGATCCTGGCCGCCTTTACCGAGGGTCGTGGTGCGCCGCCGTATGACCCGCGGTTGATGGTGCGGATCTTGCTCTACGGCTACACCACTGGCGTCCGCTCGTCGCGGAAGCTGGAGGCGGCCTGTGTCGATGTGGTGGCGTTTCGGTGGCTGGCGGCCGGCAGCGCGCCGGACTACCGGTCGATCGCCCGGATCCGCAAGCGCCACCTCTCCGCGCTGGGGCACCTGTTCGTGCAGGCGTTGAGCCTGTGTCAGGCCGCTGGAATGGTCCGGCTCGGTCGGGTCGCGCTGGACGGCACCAAGCTGCGGGCCAACGCCTCGCGGCGCAAAGCGATGAGCTATGCCCGGATGAGCGAGAAGGAGAAGATCCTCGCCGCTGAGGTCTCCGACCTGCTGGCCGAGGCCGAGGCGATCGATAAGGCCGAGGACGCCCAGTACGGCAAGAACCGCCGCGGGGATGAGCTGCCCGAGGAGCTACGCCGCCGGGAGACCCGGCTCGCAGCGATCCGCGAGGCCAAGCAGGCGCTCGAAGACGAGGCCCGCGACCGCGCCCGGGCCGCGGCGGAGGCGAAAGCCGGCGAGAAGGGCGAGGACGAGCAGACGACCGCCGAACGGGTCGCCGCCGCGGTGGAGAAAACCGTTCCGCGCCCGAAGGCTCAAGCAACTTCACCGACCCGGAGTCGAAGATCATGAAGACCTCCGACGGCGCGTTCCACCAGTGCTTCAACGCCCAGGCCGTGGTCGACGCCGAGCACCAGGTGATCGTCGCGACCGACGTCAACGACAACGCCGCCGATGTGGCGAACCTGATCCCGATGACCGCGCAGACGATCGCCAACACCGGGCACGCGCCCACCCAGCTGCTGGCCGATGCCGGCTACTGCTCCGAAGACAACCTCCACCAAGCCGCAGGGGTCTCCGCCGAGACCGGCACCGAGTTCTTCATCGCCCCCGGCCGGGCCAAGCACGACGACCCGGCGCCGGTCGCGCCGCGTGGACCGATCCCGAAGGACGCAGGCGCCAAGCAGCGGATGGCCCGCAAACTGAAGACCAAGCGCGGCCGGACCGTCTACGCCCGACGCAAGACGATCGTGGAACCGGTGTTCGGGCAGATGGCCACGCTGCAGAACGCCAAACAACTCCTCCTTCGCGGGCTCGACGGAGCGCGCGGCGAATGGCTGCTGCTCACCGCCTGCCACAACCTGCGCAAACTCCACCGCCATCTCGGAACCGACGGCCTCCGGAACCTGGCGACCAGCTGATCCTGACCCCTGCGCGGACCTCGAGCGCCGGAGAGCGGCCCCAACCACTTGCCACCGGCGGCACACTGCCGGATTCCCCAGCAGCGGGCCAGCAGCAGCCAACCAACCTGATCGACGGGTCGGACCCCAACCGAGCCCGGCTGGACTCTTACTGACCCACGCTCCTAGACGTGGTTGTAGACGATCCAGCCGAGGGTCGTGATCAGGGCGAGCAGCGCCACGATGCCGCCGACCAGCAGGATCGCGACCGCCTGGCCCTGACCGGGCCGTGGCACTCCGGTCGGGTCGATGGCCGGCGGCAACAGCATTCCGGTCTCCGACACCTCAGCCGGGCCGGGGGCTGTCGGTCGCTCATCGGGCGGTTTGGTCACTGCTCCCCCACGGCAGCGACAGCGAGGGCCGCTTTCGGTCCCTCACCAAGCAGTACGGCGAAGCCGTCCTCGTCGAGCACAGGGACCTTCAGCGAGACAGCCTTGTCGTGCTTGGAGCCCGGCGCCTCGCCGACGACCACGAACGCCGTCGACTTCGACACCGACGAGCTCGCCTTGCCGCCTCGGGCGACAATCGCCTCCTTCGCCTGGTCACGCGACCAGCGGGCGAGCGTGCCGGTGACGACGATCGACAGGCCTTCCAACGTGCGCGGGATCGAGGTGTCCCGCTCGTCGACCATCCGGACTCCGGCCGCCTGCCACTTCGCAACCACCTCACGATGCCAGTCGACCTCGAACCATTCCCGGACTGACTCCGCAATCACCCCTCCGACGCCCTCCACGGCCGCCAACTCTTCGACCGAGGCGTGGCGGATCGTATCGAGGGAGCCGAACGTCTCCGCAAGAGCACGGGCGGCGGTCGGGCCGACATGGCGGATCGAGAGCGCGACGAGCACCC
>JAICHZ010000199.1 GCA_025924655.1 Pseudonocardiaceae bacterium
GGTCAGAGGGGCCGCTGGAGGCACGGTGGGCGATCAAGTTTTGGCCCGACATTCGCGACTCGGTTGACGACATGGTCGGATTGGAGGCCCCATATCACGGCACGGCCGATGCCAATATCGTCTGCGCCACGGGTTCGTGCGTTCCCGCGCTGTGGCAGCTTTCCATCGGCTCGAACTTTCTCAAAGCTCTCAACGCCGATGACGAGACTCCCGGCCACGTGAGCTACACCAGCATCTATTCACTGACCGACGAGCTGGTCGCCCCGCAACTGCCCAAATCGGTCTCCGCTCAGGGCGGCGACGCCACCAACGTGCCAATCCAGAGCATCTGCCCGATCCGGGTCGTCTCCCACATTCAGGCACTTGCGGACGCAGTAGCCTACGCCGTGGTGCTGGACGCTTTTACCCACCCAGGACCCGCTGACCCGTCTCGGATCGACCGCAGCCTGTGCGGCCAGCAGTTTTTGCCCGGCGTGACCCTTGACAAATTTGCCATTCACTTCACCACCCTCTACGCCAACTTCCTACTCGGCGTCACCGGACTCCTCTATCCACCCGTAAGTTCCGAGCCGCCGCTGCGCTGCTACGCCCGGTTGGAAGCCTGTTCCCAGTAGCCAGCCATCGGGGCGCGCACGCCGGCCATAAGTGATCCACGACAACTTCTAAGCCTATTACCCCAAAACTGGTTCCGATTCGATCGATCGGGGGATTGGCATCGCTCTCGTTGCCCTGACTAAACTCGCCGGCATCGTTTCTCATCATCGTGAGCTGAACAACAGATCGTCTCCCAGCTCAAGTGTCGCGTAGGCCTGGCGTGGCTCAGTGTGATGTACAAAAAGATCGCGGCGTTTAACGCTCATGACGTCAAGGGTATCCGGGCATTGCTGGATCCTGACGTTGAGTGAGCGATTCCCGTCGGTCTGCTTCGAGGTCCCGATCAAAAGCGATCGCATTCTTCTCTGCGCTTTGAGAGGCATTTCCCGACATCGAGTTGACCGCCACCTGCGTTGTCGAAAAGGGTGCAACTGTCATTATGCAAGGCAGGGCTGAAGAAACGCATCAAGGAACCTTCCACGCCCCTGGCGGAGACATCCCTCCCACCGGCAAGCACTTCAACCACACGAATCCAGAACACTTCGAAGTCTAGGACGGTTTCATCGTCTCAGCGCAACTTCTTTTCGATCGACTGGACCTCCTCGAACAGCTGGGCGTGGCGTCTGCCCCGGCACCAGCGTAGGGAAGCGAGCAATGACAACTACCAGAGCCGGTTATCGCGTACCCGGATCGAAGTAACCGTCGCCGACCTGCCGTTGCGAGTCGACGATGATGACCCGGCGACCTTGGAGACTAGAACTCCCATCGGCCGGCGTGCAGCTCCGTCGCGGCGATCAACCCTAACCCATTTCGCAGCCGCGCCTTGGGAATACTGCCAACACCGCCTAGCTGCTGCCCGGACCGCAGTTGTCCTTCAAGGCTTGCCCAGGAGCGTCTGGGCCACTGCCGGCGCTGTACCACCCTGGGCCGTTCGGCCCTGCGTTCGGACCTGGCTGCTGAGCTTGAAAAGCGATGATCACCCGGCCAGGTACGAAACCGGTGCAATCGTCTGGCCCCGTTGCGTAAGCCATGGAGGTAGGAGCACCGAGTGCGATCATTGTCGCGAGAGCTAATGATCCCAAAATGCCGGTCAGTTTTATAGTTCCTCCCATGATAACATGAGGACTTTCGATGGTACACCGTTGCGTGTTACCGACACGAGGACCGATCACCCGGATAGAGCAATACGCTTCATAATTCGCCTGACCAGCTCCGCTGGGCGTTCGACTTCGAAGTGGGACACCACGTGCACACTGCGGCACACGGTCTGCCTAATGAGTGACAAGTGAGGGTTTGGTTGCCGGCGCCTTGTTCAACGGCTAGGGCCACGATCTGCGAATCGGTCCGGTGGACTGGTCAGCCGGCTGATGTTCTTGGCCTTGCACGGGTTGACCGTGACAGTCTGTCCTCTACCGCTGAGTCCATGATGAAGGTGGACCGCAGCCATTCTGTGCGTCAGCGGCGGCTGTGGCCGTTCACCGGCCAACTGCGTATCCCTGCATGCCCCGCGCGTTGGCCCCCGCCCGGAACATCCCAGTGAGTGGATCATGTGCCACCGCCGACACTCTGCCGAGTGACCATGGCCCGGCGTCCACCACGATGTGCCCACGCTGACGGAGTTCGTCCATGGCGGACACACCGAGACGCGACTCGACCATCAGCTCGCCCGGCTGCCAGCAACGGGGGTAGAACGAGCTGGGAAACGCTGTGGTGTGCCAGGCTGGTGCGTCGATGGCGGCCTGCAGGTTCGCTCCACCAACCGTGTGCGCCAACCAGAAGCAGAGTTGCCAGGCGTCCTGCTGGTCGCCACCCGGCGTGCCGAACGCCAGGCTCGGCACGCCACCGCGCAGCGCCAGCGAAGGTGACAGCGTGGTACGGGGACGCCGCCCTGGCACCAGCGAACTGGGCAGCCCCGGCTCCAGCCAAAACATCTGCGCCCGGGTACCCAGGCAGAAGCCCAACCCAGGGATCGCTGGCGACGACTGCAGCCACCCACCAGATGGCGTCGCCGAGACCATGTTTCCCCACCGGTCGACGACATCCACGTGCACCGTGTCACCTCGGCTGGTGCCGGTACGGGAGACCGTGAACTCGCCAAGCGCGCTCATTATCTCCAACCCGCTCCCGCCAACCCCCCGACCCTGCGCCACGAACAACGGTAGCTTCGGGCTACCGCCACCCGGCGAACCCGGACGCAACTCCATCGACGCACACTCACCGACTAGCCCGCGGCGTTCGTCGGCATAGACGCACGAGAGCAGGTCATCCAGCGGCACGTCCGGGCTATCGCCGTACCACGCCTCCCGGTCAGCGAAGGCCAGCTTGGCGCACTCCGTCGCGAGATGCACCGTGCGAGCCGTGGGCACGCCCTCCACGTAACACAACTCGTCAGCGAACCCCCGCAGTAGAAGAAGCTGCTGGGCAAGTACGGGACCCTGGGACCACGGTCCGCACTTAGCCAACGTCCACTCGCCGAGGTCGACAGTCACCGCTGGCTCGTAACTCGCCGACCACCCAGCCATGTCCTCGCCGGTCAACACGCCAGCATGATCGCGCCCCGAGTCGTCGCGGCAAGCCTTGCGGCAAAACGAATCCACCGCCTCCGCAACGAAGCCCTGAGACCACGCGCGACGGGCAGCCTCGATTTGCGCCTCGCGGCCGGTGGCCGACTCCGCCTCGGCGAGCAGCCGCTCCCAAGTATCGGCCAGCGTCGGGTTGGCATACCTGACCGCCGGCGGCCGGCCTCCAGGCAGCCACAGCGCCGCCGACGTCGGCCAGTGCTCGGCGAATAGATCGGCCACCGCCGCTACCGTCGCACTGATCCGTTCCACTACCGGGAAACCACCGCGAGCATATGAGATCCCGTAGCCCAGCACCTCCCGCAGCGGCTTGGTGCCGTGATCCCGTAACAACGTCAGCCACGCATCCCATGCCCCCGGCACGCTGGCGGCCAGCAGTCCTGTACCCGGTACGAAATCCAGCCCGAGCGCGGCGAAATGTTCCAACGTTGCCGCCGCCGGAGCTACCCCCTGTCCACATAAAACCCGCGGCGTCGGATCCTCGACGGTGACGAACACCGCAGGCACCTCGCCACCCGGGCCGCTGAGGTGCGGCTCAACGACCTGCAACACAAAACCGGCGGCTACCACAGCGTCGAACGCATTACCACCATCCTCCAACACCGCCATACCCGCCGCCGACGCCAGCCAATGCGTCGAGGCCACCATGCCGTAGGTCCCAACCAGCTCCGGGCGCGTGGTAAACACCCGCCCAACATAGCCATTACCCCGCTAACCGATCACACATCACCGCCGACCTGCTACCCGCTGATCGAGCTTGGCGGGAAGACGGCCACCGGGATCGCGGTGCCCGATGAGATTGTCGCTGCGCTGGGCGGGGGCAAGCGTCCGGCTGTGAGGGTCACGCTCGGCGGGCATTGTTATCGGACCACGGTCGCGAGGATGGGGGGCGGTTCTTCGTTCGCTCAAAACGGTCAACCGGGAGGCCGAGGTGTTGTCGCTGGTGATGAGGTGGAAGCGGTGATCGAGATGGACCGCCCTGTGCTCCTGGCGTGCATAGCTCGATCAGTTCTAGTTGCGATCGTCCGGTTGGTCGCCTCTGGAAAAGATGTTTCCCTTCTAAGAGTCGCGAGCAGTCAACCGGGGTCACTCATGTCACCTCCGCCGAGTACCCGCAGGTCAACGGATGCGCCAGGTGCAGGCGTGTTCTCCCCGTGCTAGCACCACCGGTTAACAGCGATGACGCGGAGACGTTCGCGGCCGGGGCCTTCGCGGGGGCAGGCATCCGCGCATCACCGGGGAATCTGAAGATGATGCCACGCGCCCGCGTCTGACGGCGCGGGGCAGCGCGAAGCCGATACCCGATAGTCAGTACACCTGAAGGAAGGTGAAGCTGACGCTGTTGCTCTTGTCTCCATCCTCCAGCTCGAACATCACCTCGACGGTGCCCGAGCCGCTCGGGACATCTGCCTCGACGCTCCCGGTACCGTTGACCTTGAACGGGACCTGCTCGTCGCCAAAGAGAAGCTTGTCCGCGGCGTCCAACCCGTCACCTTTGATGAGCAGAGTGGTACCGGGCAGCGCCGAGTCCGGAGTAATGCTGTCGATCTTCATGGGGCTCCTTCGAGAGTGAACGGTCACTAGGGCCCAAGGAATACCCACTGATGAACCGCCGCAGCCGCAGCACCACCCGTTCTTTGAAGTGTCCTCGGCTTGGGACTTGGTCCGGTGATCGGCTTGACTATCGCAGGCGTGTTCTGCCTGGTTGCGCTGAGCGTGTCATTGCACGTTTGCGTTGGCACCATTGGGTTCTTCTGGGTCTACCGGCTGGTCGAGGACTACCTGCTGGTCCTCGGATCATAGGCCGTGCGGTCAAGGTATCCGCCCTGATGACCGTCGTGGCGGTCCTGCAGGCGAAGTTTCGGATGCAGTGCACCACCGTGGTCCGGTAAGAACCGAGGAATAGGGTTCACCACTGTGGCCAGCAACGGCATCGAGATCGCCTACGAGACATGTGGTGCTCCAGGCGGTCGCCCACTGCTGCTGGTGGTGGGCTCGGTGCCCAGATGCTTGCGTGGCACCCCGAGCTGTACGCGGCGCTGGTCGCTGAGGACTTCTTCGTCGTGCGTTACGACAACCGCGACGTGGGGCTGTCCACCCACCTGCACCACGCGCAGCCGCCGAACCTCGACGCAGCGATGGCCGGAGACTTCTCCTCGGCGGCTTACCGGCTCGAGGACATGGCCGACGACGCAGTCGGCCTGCTCGACGCGCTCGGGCTGGATCAGGCCCATGTGGTCGGCGTCTCACTAGGCGGGATGATCGCCCAGACGATGGCCATCAGGCACCCGGGCCGGGTCCGCAGCCTCACGGGCCGGGGTACCCGTGGTCACCGCGCGGGGCGTTGGCGCAACCTGCTCCGGCTCGGCGAAAAAGATTCCGCGAACAGCGCGATAGTCCATGGCGGCGCTCCCGGGTTGATTTCCCAGCGTCTCGCCGCCGCGGTGGGGGCGACACCGTCAAATGGGTGGTTCGAGCCGGTGTTGGTCGCCTAGGTCGGGCTGGGACACAAGACAGGTCAGTCAGCCCCTTGATCGACGCCCGATCTTCAGAGCTGGGCCTCAAGTGTGATCCCGGGCCGTCTGTGGGCGGACGCGAAGGTCGCAGGTCGAGCCCTTGACCAAGCGTTGGGCGCAGCAGCGTGTCCGACTTACCCGCGAGGTTCTCCGAGTTCTCGCGGCTCACTTGCCGTCCACCCCTACCCCGCCGACGCAACGAGTTACCACTTCCGCCCCGCCCGTCCTGGGTCAGGCCAACATGCGGCGTGCTGTCATGCCCACACCGCGAGCGCCGCGGTGCGGCCGTCTGCGTCGCGTTGGACTTCCATCATTCGCTGCACGGCGTTGCGGTTGATGGGTCCGTAGACGTGCGGGAACAGAGTGTCGGGGGCGACGCTGGGGGGCGGTGCCGGGGAGGCGGCCTCCCAGCGGACAGTGACGTCGAGCTTGTGCTCGTCGATGAGCAGCACCATGAGCCGGCCGGGGACGTCGTGGTAGAAAGCGCGGGCAACGGCGAGGGTGACGGGCTCGTCGGGGGAGCAGTGGACAAAGCCTTCCTCGGACAGTGACGCGGGCGCGTACGGCCGGTCGGGGAAAGCGAGCCAGTCGTCGAGGGCAACCACATGGAAGATCATCAACGTGAGTTATACCAGGCTGCGACTTGGTCAGTGCTTGAGGTCAAGTGGCTGCACGAGCACGGCTGGGTCACGCCCCATTCTCCTCTGCGCCGACCTTCGCTAACGGCAGGCCAGCCCGCTTACCGCAGTCCCTAACGGAATTGATCCCGATGGACTGTTCAGCGCCGAGCCAGCCGCCGCTCTGACCTGCTGCCATAGTCAAGGTTGTAGTACGCGAACACCTCCGGTTCAGCCGTGGCGGCCAGCTCTCCATCAGTGTCGATCGCCGGGGCGGCCTGGACCAGCTTTTTGGTGTACTGCACTCGGACCGCCTTCGGCGAGACTGTCGCACCCGTCACCGGAACAAATGCCAACCGGTGCCGACTGATCATGCCTACCCTGACCGTGATGAAGCTTGGTTCATCACTGCTGGTGTCGACGTAGACCGCCTCCAGAGTCCCGATCTTGTTGCCTGCGGGATCGATCACAGTGTGACCCAGCCAGTCCCGGAGATTCTCTGCGGCGAACATGGGTTCCGACTTACCCGCCCGCTCCCAACCCAAACC
>JAICHZ010000200.1 GCA_025924655.1 Pseudonocardiaceae bacterium
ATGGCGTCGATGCGACCTCACGACGCGCCGGCGACCCCCGGCGGGCACGGCGCTAGTCGCCGTGCCCGGCGAATCGCCGCTGGCGCCGTGCTGGGCGCGCTGGCAGCGCTGGTCGCGGTCGGTGTGCCGACGGGCAAGGCAGCGCTGCTCGCCGTCGAGCCCAGCCTGTCCCCCACCCCGAGTGCGCAGTCACTGCGCGCACCCGCACACACCTGCCTGACCTGGCAGCTGCCAGACGCCGCCGACGCCGCCGCGGTGAGCTGCTCGGCCCCGCACCTCTTCGAGGTCACCGGGACGCTGGACCTCCAGGACTTTGACGCCAGAGCCCCGTTCCCCGACCCGGCACGCTGGCAGCAGCTGGTAGCGCAGCGCTGCACCGAGATCACCACCCAGGCGCTGGCCGATCACTTCGACCCGTTCGGCCGGTTCACCGTGGGCGCGATCAAACCCAGCGAGGCCGGCTGGCTGCGCGGAGACCGGACCTTGCGCTGCGGGGTCCAGTCGGCCGGCCGCACCGGAACGCTGTTCGCCACCACCGGAAACGCGCAAGCGCAGGACCAGTCCGACGTGCATCCGCCCGGCACCTGTCTCGGCAACGATGGCAAAGCCGTGGGTGACCCGGTCGACTGCGCGCTACCTCATGCCATCGAGATCGTCGGGGTCGTCGATCTCAAGGGCGCCTTCACCAAGGGCTACCCCAACGAAGCCGCGCAGGATCGGGTGCTGAACACGGAATGCACGGGTCTGGCGAAGGATTTTGCGGGAGGTCCTGCGGTGGTCGGGGACAAAGGGCTCACGCTGTTCTGGGAGACGCTGCGGATGCAGAGCTGGCAAGCCGGGAGCACCCGGGTGGACTGCCGGCTCGGCGCTTTCCTGCCCGACCGCTCCGGGTTCGCCCCGGTGACCGGCAGCGTGAAGGGGCCGGTTGAGGTGAGCAAACAGCCTGCCCCCGCTGCCCCGCGCAACCCGGGACCAGTGCCCGCGGTGGCGCCTCCGGTGACCCAGGTCGACACTCCAGCCGTCCCACCGCCGTGATGGCCACCTGGCTGCCCGCGGACCGGTTCGACGAACTGGTGGCCGACGCGTTGGATCTGATCCCGGGCAAGCTCGCCGAGGCGATGGACAACGTGGTGGTGCTGGTGCAGCCGCGCAATCCCGACAATCCCGAGTTGTTAGGGCTCTATGAGGGCGTCGCGCTAACCATGCGGGACTCGCAGTACAGCGGGATGCTCCCCGACCGCATCACCATCTACCGCGATGCTCTGCTCGACGTCTGCAGCGACGAGCAGCAGGTCGTGCGGGAGGTCGCGATCACCGTGGTGCACGAGGTGGCCCATCACTTCGGCATTCCCGAACACCGCCTGCACGAACTCGGCTGGGGTTAGCGTTTAGCGCTGTGAGCACCGTTTGTGTGACGGTGGCGACAAGATCTGTCGTGCTAGTCACGCAACCGGTGATCACCGGCCGGCGGTGCGGTTCAACCCAGCTCGATGCCGTCCCAGCGCAGGCAGCGCCAACCGGTCCCGTCGGCTTCCAGCAGCACGGTTGCGGCGTTGGGCAGCAGCCGCGGCGCGGCGAACGAGCCCTCGACGTTGGCTGCTAGTGCGACGACGGCCAGCCGGGTCGCGGCGCCGTGACTGACCAGCACGGCGGTACCCCCGCCCCAATGCGCGCGACGGATTGCCGCGACGTCGGCGAGGTAGCGCTCGAGCACCTGCTTACCCGACTCGCCACCTGGCCGGGAGGCCTCGAGATCACCGTAATGCCAGGTGCGGTACAGCTCGTGCAGGGTGTGGTGGTCCTCGGGAGTTCGACATCCCTCCAGATCACCGATGAACACCTCGTGCACCCCGTCGAGGATCTGAACGGTCAGCTGGTGCCTGGCCGCGATGGGTTGGGCGGTCTGGCGGGCGCGCACCGCGCGGCTGGCATAGACCGCAACGACGGCTTCATCGGCTAGGCGCTGCGCCAGGTCGGCAGCTTGTTGGTGACCTGCCTCGGTCAACGGATGTCCCGGCAGGCGGGTATCGAGGATGTGCTGGGAATTGGCGGTGGTCTGGCCGTGCCGGGCCAGCACAAGTCGCAGTGGCGTCACGCACTGCGCCCGGCGCGCACCGCGCTGAGCCACTCCCGAGCGCCGGTGAACCCGGTCGGGTCCGGACCGGGGCGCGGCTCGCCGGTCCGCGGATAGGAACCCAGGAAGCGCACCCAGGTACACCGCCGGTGCAGTTCGGCGAGTGCGTCGCCGACCGCGTCAGAGGCAACGTGGCCCTCGCAGTCGAGGAAGAACTGGTATTCACCCAGCCGGGCCTTCATCGGTCGCGACTCGATCCGGGTGAGGTTGATCCCGCGCAGGGCGAACTCGGCAAGCACCTCCAGCAGCGCCCCGGGCCGATCGACGGCCACCGCCACCAGTGAGGTGCGATCGGTGCCGGTGGGCGGCGGCAACACACCAGGGCGACGCAACAGCAGGAATCGGGTCTGGGCATCATCTTTGTCGTGCACCCCACCGGCCAGCTCGGCCAGTGGGTAGTGGTGCAGTGCGACCGGGGCACACACTGCAGCATCGGCGTGGCCGTCGAGTACCGCGACCGCACCTGCCGACGTCGAATCGGCGAGCAACGTCGTCGCTTCAGGCAGGTGCGTGGAGAGCCAACCGCGGACCTGAGCCGCGGCGTGCGGATGGGTGACCACAGTGCGGACGTCAGCCGCACCGGTCCCCGGACGGACCAGCACGCTGAACCGGATCGGTAGCACGGCCTCGGCGACCGCCAGCACCGGCTCGCCTTCGACCATCGCATCGAGGGTGGCCGGCACCGAACCCTCCACCGAGTTCTCCACCGGTACGCACGCCGCGTCCACCTGGCGAGCCCGCAGTGCGGCGATCGCCGCGTGAACCGACACCGCCGGATGTAGCTCGTCGTCGGGGACCAGCACACGCGCTGCCTGCTCGGCGAATGTTCCCTGCGGCCCCAGGTAAGCGGTGCCGGTCATGGCGCAGCCCGCAAGGGCTCAGGGTCAGGCAGCAGTCCCAGCCGGATCAGGTCGGCGACCGGTTCGGTCAGCGACATCGATCCATAGCAGGCGAACACCTCGCGAGCGAAACGCGCGACATCGGCTGACAGCGCACCGGCCTCCGCGGCCAACGCTGCCGCGTCGGTACACCGCAACGCCTCGTGCGCGCTGACACCGGATACCGCGCGGGCAGTTGCTACCAGCATGTTGAGCAGCCCATGGTGGGTCAGCCCGCTGCTCTCGTCGTGGTGGCGGACCGCATAGTGCAACCCAGCGGTCGCCTTGAACGGCTGGCCGGTGCTGGTCGCGATGGCCAGGAAATCGGCCACCTCCTCCACGCTGGGAAACGACTCCACGGACCTGCCACCGCACCGCAGCTTCGGCCAGCAGCCGGCCTCGGCGACCCGGCGCACTCCCGCCAGCCAATCGGGCCGGCCACGGCGCGGCTCGACGACCCGCACCACGTCGTCCGGCACGAACTCGGTGAGTTGCACCAGCCAATTGGAGTCCACGTCCGACGGTGCCGGCACCTCGATCATCCGCAGATCCACGAGCTTCGTGTTGTCCAGCGCGGTGGAGATCGCCTTGGGCAGCCCACCCAGGCCGGTGTCTGCGACCAGGGACAATGACACCGGCCGGGTGAGGCGAACCTTGCGCAGGGCACCAACCAGTGCACCGAATCGGGAAATCGGACACAGCAGGAAACCGATCACCCCGCCGTAGGGCGCGCGGCAGGCGGTGAGGTGCGCCTTGACGGCATCGCCCACGCTGATCTTGGACGGGGCGAACAACGCCGCGTCATCGATCAGCCGGGCCAGCAGCGGTGGGACGGAGGACGGACCGGGAGGATGCAGATTCAGCACGGTCGACACCCGAGGCACCTTAGTCGGGGTCAGACTGGCGCCCGTCAGCGCTCACCCGGTTTCCGGCTGCGGACCTCCCGGGTGACGCTGCGTTCGGCCACGAACGACATCAACGGAACCGTGCCGGCCAGCGCTATCAACACCATCCGGCCAGGCCGCCACCGCACTGAGGTACCCAACAACGCCGTGGTGACGAGATAGCACATATAGAGAAATCCGTGCACGGGCCCGCTCCACGCCAGCCGCTGGTCCCCGAAGCCGTAGTGCAGCACCACCGACGTCGTCAGCACCAGCAGCATCACACCGGTGGCATAGGCAGTAATCCGGTACCCGATCAGCCGGGTGCGGATCTGGTCGGCCTTAGCACCGGTCCTGCTCGGCGAGCCGGGCGAGGTAGGCGTTGTACGCGGCGAGCTCATCGTCGGGGTCGTCCTCCCGGATCGGTGGGTAAGCGGGGCGTCGAGGAACCGGCGGAGGTGTGGGGCTGCTCAGCACTGTCTCGGATTCCGTCTCGGCTTCCAGGATTTCGGCTGCCGGGGATCCCATCTCCGGACCGCGGTGCTGCTCCAGCCACAGGAACCGGGCCCACGCCACGACCAGCACGACCGCGAACAACGGCCATTGCAACGCGTAGCCCAGATTCTGCCAATCGCCGGTCGGTGACTGCGCCCGGTCCCACTGCCAACGCCCCAGCCGGACGAACACCACGCAGAACGTCACCACGAGCGCGTGTCCGACCCACCACCGCCGAGATAAGGCGAACCGCCACACGTCGCCACGATACGCGCCACCGGGTACGCCGAGCACTCGAGAGTCGTCGCTGCGGCGGATGCGCGGGTGCGTGGCGGCGACGGATAACGTCGGGGGGTGAGCGCGCGAGGTTCGGTGGTACCCCCTGTGGTCACCGATCCTGGGCAACGCCGCGCATTGGTCATCGAGGTAGTCCTGGTGCTGGCGGTGACGCTGGGGCTGTCCGGCCTGCGTAGCCTGCTGGCACTACTGGACGCGCTGCTGGCTCCCGGTTCCCTGGCCAACCAGCATGTGGCGATCAACGCGCCGGTGCGGAAGAACGAGCTGCTGGACCTCGGCTACCAGCTCACCGGGGTGATTCAGCTGCTGGCCTGGGCAGGTCTGGGCGCTTACCTGCTGTGGCGCAGCGGCCTCTCGCTGCGCGTCGTGGGCCTGGACCGCCAATCGGCCGGTCGGGACGCGGGGGTTGGCATCGGGCTCGCCGCACTGATCGGCGGCCCGGGGTTGGGCTTGTACCTGCTGGCCCGCGCGGCCGGCCTCAACCTCACCGTGGCGCCGTCCGCGCTCGCCGACACGTGGTGGCGGGTCCCGGTGCTCGTCGCCGCTGCGGTAGCCAATGCGCTGGCCGAGGAACTGGTGGTGGTCGGGTACCTGATCACCCGGCTGCGCCAGCTCGGACGAAGTGGCGTCGGCGCTGCGCAGGCCCGCGCAGCGCTGCGCGGCAGTTACCACCTCTATCAGGGCTTCGGTGGATTCGTGGGAAACCTGGTGATGGGCCTGGTGTTCGGCGGGGTCTGGCAGCGAACCCACCGCCTCTGGCCCCTGGTGATCGCGCACGCGCTGATCGACACCGTGGCCTTCGTCGGCTACGCCCTGCTCCACGGCCACGTCACCTGGCTCCCCTAACCCGCCAACCCGCATTCAGCGGGCTCAGCGGGGCTATTCGAGGCTGGGAAACCCCGCTGAGCCTGCTGAATGCGTCAGAGTGAGGGGTGGATTTCAGCGGATGGTGATCTGGCGGCCGCGTAGGCCGCGTAGGGCGCGGCGTTCGGGGTCGGTGAGCGGCGTGGCGTCCAGCGAGTCCAGGGCGTCGGCCAGCCGGGGCGCGAAGGCCTCCGCGGGCGCAACCCACTCCCGAGCGTGCTGCTCGCGGTCGAGGTCCCAGACCGGCACCAGCACGCCGTGGGCACGAAACGAGCCGGCGAACCGGGAGTCGCCGCAGAGGTCGAGCTCATTGCGGGCGGCCAGCCGAGCCAACGCGGCGAGCAGCTGCTCCTCCGGCTCCGGGCGCGCCCATCGCAGGTGCGCCTTATCGCCGGCGTCGACCCAGTAGGCCGCCTCGACGCCGACTCCGGTCACCGCCTCGGTCGGCATGATCGCGGCGTTGGCCTGCTGCAACGAGGCCGCCGCCTCGCCGGACGGGGGTTCGTCGCCGGGGATCCACCAGGCGAAATCGGGGTGCACGGTGACGTCGAGCGGTGTCTCAGGAGCCAGCAGGTCTTGTAGCCGGACCTGCTCACCGTCGCTGGTGGTGCTGACCGTCGGCAGCACCGAACCGGGCTCCGCGGTCAGCGCCCAGCTCACCGCCCGACCGAGATCCCGGGACAGGTCCGCGGAGCTCTTGAGCACTTGCAAGCCGACCAGCGCCCGGTTATCGGGCCGGACGATCGCGGCAGCCGCCGTCGGCAGCACGGTCGCCAGCGTGACGTCCCGCTCAGCCGGCTGCGCCAGCGGCAGCGGCGCAGTCGCCGATGGCACGAACTCGCGCAGCGCGACGAGCTGGCACTCTGCCGCGAGGCCGGCGAAGGGACGCAGGACGACAGCGTCCTGGGCTCCTCCGGGGGCGCCGTGGCAGGCCTTGTATCTCTTGCCTGAGCCGCAGGGGCAGGCCTGGCGGGGATTGGTTTGGCCGTCGATGTGCCGACGGGACTTCGTTTTGGTCACGTGGGCACGCTATCGCGTGGCCCGGTGGCCTCGTGAGTGCGTAACAGTGTTCCAGCACTGAATGCCACTCACGAGCGGGTGCCGCCAGGCACCCGCACCACCACCAGCCGCCGCGCACGGGTCAGCGTGACCGGACTGAGCAACCGGGTCAGCCGTCGTACCACGACGATCGTGGTGATCGCGACAGCCCCCGCCACCAGGTCAGTGGCAACGTGCAGCAGCACTCCATCGGCGCGGGCCTGCACACCACCGCGCAGGTTCCACAGCATGGCG
>JAICHZ010000201.1 GCA_025924655.1 Pseudonocardiaceae bacterium
GGTATGACTTCTTGAACGCGGCCGGGAGCTCGACAGTGTGCGTCTCGGGGTCGAAAGTCGGGGGATGACGGTCGGACTCGGCGAAGGACTCCGCGAGCGGCCCTCGGGCCAGCCGGTCGAGCTCAGCGAGGATGTCGTGTGCGGTGTCGCGGTCCATCTCGGCGTACGGGCCGACACCCATCTGTTCCTGCACCCGGAGCACCTCGAACAGGGTGAACTCCAGGTCGCGGAGGTTGCTCTTGTAGTGACTCATGTCTTCGCTCCGACGCAGTCGTGGACCGATTCTACTCATCGGTAACCCCAGCTTATTACTGGCTGGTAACCCCGGCAAGTCCGGCACAGCGCGAGCTGAGTCACTGCGCCCCCGCGATCAAGAAGTGAGCTCAGCTTCGGCGGGTGATGTCGACTAGATGGCGGTTCGCGGGGAACACCTCAGTGGTACTCGACACGAGAGGAGAACCGTGATGACACTGCCAGTGCGCCGTAACCGCTACCCCGGCCGCCGGTGGGATGCCTTGGCCGGGCTTCCCGGGTTCGACGACTTGTTCGACCAGATGAGCCGGATGTTGACCAGCGCGTTTCCCGATGTGGCCAGGATCAGCGTCAACTCTTGGTCGCCGCCGGTGGACATTCAGGAAACCGATGACGAGTTCCTGGTCGAGGCGGACCTACCCGGCGTGCGTCCAGACGATGTCACCATCGATTTACAGGGCAAGGACCTGCGCATCGGTGGGGAGTACGGCGGGGCGGAGCAGGGCGACGAGGATCAGCGACGGGTGCGCCGGACGGGCTGTTTCGACTACCGGTTGACGCTGCCTGGTGAGGTCAACAGCGAGAGCTGCACCGCCGATCTAGAACACGGTGTCCTGCGGTTGCGGCTGCCCAAGGCTTCCTCCGGCGTCCGCCAGCGCATCCCAGTGCAGACCCGCCGAACCCCCGAACCCGACACCCCCAGCAACAACTAGCACGGCAGACCGCCATTCGGAACCATTTAGCGGTCACAGCACAGTCCAGGATCGCGGTTCGGCTCCGAATGGCGGTCGGCCCCACCCTCAGTAGGTCAGAAGGGACTGTTAAAACCCGGGCGGGAAGAGCCGTCGATCTCCACGGCCGAAACGTCGCTTCGCGTGGTGTTGTCTCGCACTGTGCAGTGGGTGGAGCCGTTGGTGATCAGTACCGCACGTTTGAGGTTCGGACCGAACAGGTGGTTCTTGCGCACGTCGACGTTGGGCCAGCGGCGCAGATTCACCGCTTGATCACCGTTGGTGACGCAGTCATTGCCGATGAAAGTGATCGATGGCGCACCGGCGGGGGCCTCGCTGTTGCCACTCTCATCGCCGGTCGCGACCAGACAGTTCTCCGCGACGTTCTGGCAGGCATTGCCCACGATATCGACGTCGAATGTGGCTGAGTGGCCGGTGTCGAACGTCTGGAAGCAGTCCGGGTGTGGAGCGCCCGGCGAGCCGCTGGCGGTGATGTTCTCGATCGAATTACTGATGATCCGGTGCCCATTGCCGAAAAAGCGCACGCCGTCAGCGTCACCGTCGCCGCCTGCGATCGTTTCGCTCACCCGATTCTCGCGCACGGTGATCCGTTGCCCGCTGATGGAGATGCCGGTCATGGCGGCGTGCAGCACGGTGTTGGCCTCGATGATGGAGTCGGTGCAGTTAGCGCAGATGATCCCGCCGCGCTGGGTGTCGTGAACCGTGTTCTTCTGCGCAACGATGCCCGTCCCCGCGAGCAGCAACTCGCCACCACCGACGATCGTGAAGCCCTGGATGATGACATGATCGGCAAGCACGTGGAGTTGGTGGACGGTGATGTGCCCGTCAGAGACGAGATTGATCGGGTCTTTAACGGTTCCGGACCTGGTCAGCGTCAGATCCACATTAGCGAGGTCACTACCGAAGAAACACAACATGTCGCCGGGCGCCACGGCGTTGAGCGCATCGCGTGCCTCATCGATGTTGTTGATCGTGTGGGTGCAAGGCTCATCAGCGGAGGCAACTCTGGCGGTGAGCAATCCCCCAGCGAGCAGTGCGGCAGCGCACACTGACATCGTGCGGGCGACCCGTGTCACCGGCACTTCCCGTTGTTCCACGCACAGACACACATCGCGACAAGGGTAACTCTCAGTACACGCCGTTTACCCGATGCGCCCGAAGGACACGCGGCAACAATCGACGGGAAGGATGAGAGTTATGGCTGACCCCGTGACGGCGTGTGCCGCAGTGGATGTGGGCGGCACGTTCACCGACGTCGTGGTGCACGCCGCCGGACACCGGCCCCGCGCGGTGAAAGTGCCGACCACCCCGGACGACCAGGCAGTCGGCGTGCATCGAGGTGTCGGGCAAGCGTGGTCGGATGCGGCATTGCGGCTGCTGCCGCACGGCACCACCACCGCTACCAATGCGGTCCTGCAACGCTCAGTTGCCCGGACGGTGCTGGTGACCACCGACGGGTTCGCCGATGTGCTGCAGATCGCCCGGCAGGACCGGCCCGCGCTCTACGACCTGTCCGTCACCCGCCCCGAACCGCTCGTGCCGCATGAGCTGGTGGTGACCGTTGTCGAGCGGACCGGCCCGGCCGGTGAGGTGGTCATCGCGCTGACCGACGCGGAGATCGATCGGGTGGTGCGCGAGGTGCGGCAGCTGGAGCCGGAGTCCGTGGCGGTGAGCCTGCTGTTCTCCTACGCCCGCGACGAGCATGAGCGGCGGCTGTGCGACGCACTGAGCCGGCTGAAGGTGCCGATCACCCGATCCAGCGCGCTGCTGCCGGAGTTCCGCGAGTTTGAGCGTGCCTCGACGTGCGTGCTCAATGCCGCGGTCGAGCCGGTGATGCGTCGTTACCTGTCCAACCTGACGGCCCGGCTGCCCGACCCGACGATCACCGTAATGACCTCCGGCGGCGGCACCGCCGGTGTCGAATTCGTCGCGTCTGCCCCGGTGCACACGTTGCTGTCCGGACCCGCCGCGGGCGTCGTCGCAGCGGGTGCCGTGGCGCGCTGCGCCGGCTTCGACGACGCGATCGCCTTCGACATGGGCGGCACATCCACCGACGTGTGCCTGATCAGGAACAGCCAGCCCGAGGTGTCGACGTCCGCCGAGATTGCCGGATTGCCGTTTCGCACCCCGGCGGTCGGCATCCATACCGTAGGGGCGGGCGGCGGGTCGATCGCCTGGGTTGACACCGGCGGCGCGCTGCGGGTCGGGCCGCGCTCGGCCGGCGCCGATCCCGGTCCGGCTTGCTATGGGCTGGGGGGCACCGAGCCGACGGTGACCGACGCGCACTGCGTGCTGGGCCACCTCGACCCGGATCGCGAACTGGGCGGGGGCCTGCGCCTGGACATCAACGCTGCCGAGCGCGCCGTCGAGACGCTGCCCGAGCAGGCCGGTGGAGCGGCCGGGATTCTGGCAGTGGTGCGGGCCACGATGGCTCGCGCGCTGCGCAAGGTCAGCACCGAGCGCGGCGTCGATCCGGCGGGGTTGGCGCTGGTCGCCTACGGTGGTGCCGGTCCGCTGCATGCGACCGCGCTGGCCCGCGAGCTCGGCTGCCGCGCCGTGGTGGTGCCGCCCGCACCGGGCGTGCTCAGCGCGCTGGGTCTGCTGCTCGCACCGGCCCGTTATGAGGCCTCCCGGACGGTGATGGTGGCGTCCGACAACGACCTCACCGACGCCTGGGTCGGTCTGGAGACGCAGGCTCGCGAGGAGCTGAAACGCCAAGGCGTGGCGGGTGACATCACGGTGACCCGGATCGCCGACGCGCGCTACGCCGGCCAGTCCCACGAGCTGCGGGTCACGGTGACCGACGGTGGCGATGTGGCGCAGTTGCTGCACTGCGCGCACCGGGAAGCCTACGGCTACGCGATGCCGGACGAGCAGGTTGTGGTCGTCACGGTACGGGTGGTGGCGCGGGGCGAACCGATCCTGTCGCAGCCGCCAAGCGACTGGGACCTGGGTGAACCGGCGCCGCAGCGGTCCCGGGATATCCTCGGCACGGGCGCCACCCAAGTGGTCTCTCGGGCGGGTCTGTCAGCCGGGGATGAGGTCAGCGGCCCAGCCTTGATCGAGCAGTCGGACACCACCACATTGTTGGCTAGCGGAGAGGTCGCCGTGGTCGACGAGACCGGAAACCTCGTGGTGCACCTGCCCATCGACTGATCACCGTTTGTGTGCCGTAGGCGACCAAACATGTCGTTCTTGGCACCCAAACGGTGATCAAGCCATGTCCAGCCGCGATGCGGGCTGGCACTCTGGGTGGGTGGCTTCGATCGCAGTGTTGCGCGGATGACTGAGCTGTCCGGGGTTGAGCTGGAGGTGTTCCGGCACGCGCTGGCCGGGGTGGCCGAGGAGATGGGCGTCGCGCTGCGGCGCGCCGCGTACTCCCCCAACATCAAGGAACGAGCCGACTGCTCGGCGGCGGTGTTCGACCCGGACGGGGAGATGGTCGCCCAAGCCGAGCACATCCCGGTGCATCTGGGCGCCATGCCGGCCAGCGTCCGCGCGGTCCTCGACACCTACGGCGCGCTGCAGCCCGGTCAGCAGGTCTGCGTCAACGACCCGTACCTGGGCGGAACGCATCTACCCGATCTCACCATCGTAGCCGGGGTCTTCACCAGCTCAGACAAGTTGCTCGGTTATGTGGCCAATCGCGCGCACCACGCCGACGTCGGCGGAGCGGCGCCGGGGTCCATGCCGGCAACCGCGACCGACATCGCGATGGAGGGGTTGCGCATCCCGCCCATTCTCATCGCCGACGCCGACGGGGAACGCGGCGACGTAGTGCGGCTGATCGCCGCGAACTCGCGCACACCCGGCGAGCGCCGGGGCGACCTGAGAGCGCAGTTCGCGGCCAACCACGTCGGCGCCCGGCGGCTGCGGGAGATCGCCGGCCGGATGGGGACGGCTCGGCTGCACGAGGCCATGGCAGCCGTGTGCGACTACTCCGACCGGCGGGTGCGGGCAGCCGTGGTCGAAATCCCGGACGGGTGCTACCGCAACCGCGATCTCCTGGAGATCGGCGCCGGGGTCACGATCCGCGCCGCGGTGACCGTTGCCGGCGACGAGGTGACGATCGACTTCGACGGCACGGACCCGCAGGTTCCGGTGAATCTTAACGCGGTGTTCGCGGTGACCCTGTCGTCAGCGATGTTCGTCTTCCGAATGCTGACCGACCCAGACGCGCCGCCCAACGCCGGCTGCTACCGGTCGCTGCATGTTCGCGCCCCGGAAGGCTCCGTGGTGCATGCGCGGTTCCCCGCGCCGACGGCGGCTGGCAATGTCGAGACCAGCCAGCGGATCGTCGATGTCCTGCTCGGCGCGTTCGCCCAGGCGATTCCCGAGCGGGTACCGGCGGCGAGCCAGGGCACGATGAACAACCTGCTGATCGGCGCCGGCGGTGACCAGCCGTTCAGCTACTACGAGACGCTGGGCGGCGGGGAGGGTGGCACTCCCGGCCGTGCCGGCATGTCCGGGGTGCACACCGGGATGACCAACACCCGCAACACCCCCGCTGAGGCAATGGAGCTGGACTACCCGTTGCGGGTGTGGCGCTACGAGTTGCGATCGTCGTCGGGCGGGGCCGGCCGCCATCCCGGCGGTGACGGTCTGATCCGGGAGATCGAGGTGCTGGCCGACTGCACGTTGACCGTGCAGTCCGAACGCCGCGAACACCCTCCGTGGGGGCTCGGTGGCGGCCGCTCCGGGGCCGTGGGCCGCAACATCCTGCGCCCGGCCGACGGAACCGAGGTGGCGCTACCCAGCAAGGGCACGTGGCAACTGCATCGAGGCGACCGGGTCCGCATCGAAACCCCCGGTGGTGGCGGTTGGGGCGCTCCGCTATAGATCGGGCGGTTGGTTTATTGGCTGTGTGCCGAAGCGGATGCCTTTAGCTTCGCCGCCGATCGCGGTCAACACGATGACGGCGATCAGTACCGGCACGATCGTGACGATCAGCGCGAAGGGATAGCCGTGACTGGCCGCGATCCGCTGCTGGATCGGTAGGTTGAATGCCGCGATCAGATTGCCCAACTGATAGGTCACACCAGGATAAAAGCCACGGATCGCATCCGGACTCAGCTCCGTCAGGTGCGCTGGGATCACTCCCCAGGCGCCTTGCACGCACACCTGCATCAGAAATGATCCCAGCGCCAGCCAACCGACCGTGGCGGACAGCGCGAACAGCGGTACCACCGGCAACCCGAGCGTGGCGGCAAGCATGATCGTGCGGCGCCGACCCAATCGCTCGGAGTACCCGCCGAGCAACGCACCACCGAGGATGGCTCCAATGTTATAGATCAAGGCGATTCCGATCGCGGTGTTGGCGCTCAGGTGCAGCCCTTGCCGGAGAAACGTCGGGTAGATGTCCTGGGTCCCGTGCGACATCCAGTTGAACGCGGTCATCAGCGCGACCAGATAGCCGAAGCGGCACAACACCGCCGGGTTGCGAAACACTTGCCCCGGGGTGGTCCGGGTCAGCCGGGCCCGGTCCCGGGTTTGCCGCCACACCTCACTTTCGCCGACCTTGACCCGTACGTACAGCGCGACCAACGCCGGTAGCAGGCTGAACGCGAACAGCCCGCGCCAACCGAACACCGGATTGATAAACAGAAACGCCACCGCCGCCAGCAGGTACCCGACCGAGTAGCCCTCCTGCAACAGACCCGAGAACAAACCGCGTTTCTCCGCTGGAATCTTCTCCATTGCCAAAGCAGCGCCCAAGCCCCACTCCCCACCCAACCCGATCCCATACAGCAGCCGTAACACCAGCAGCACCGGGAAATTCGGCGCGAACGCACACGCGAAACCCACCCCGGAGTAGAAACAGACGTCGA
>JAICHZ010000202.1 GCA_025924655.1 Pseudonocardiaceae bacterium
ATCAGGCCGCCGGAGCGGTTGGAGTCGAAGTCGGTCAGCTTGCTCTTCTTGACCAGACCGTCGCGGGTGGCCAGCACCAGATACGGCGCGGCGGTGTAATCCTTGATCTGCATGACCTGGGCGATCTGCTCCTCGGGCTGGAAGGCGAGCAGGTTCGCCACGTGCTGGCCGCGGGCGTTGCGGTTAGCCTCGGGCAGCTCGTAGGCCTTCGCCCGGTACACCCGACCCTTGTTGGTGAAGAACAAGATCCAGTCGTGCGTGGAGCAGACGAAGAAGTGCGCCACGATGTCGTCGGTCTTCAGCCCCGCGCCCATGACGCCTTTGCCGCCGCGCTTCTGCGCCCGGTACAGATCGGTGCGGGTGCGCTTGGCGTAGCCGGTGCGGGTGATGGTGACCACGACGTCCTCGACGGCGATCAGGTCCTCGGTCGACATATCCCCGTCGTAACCGGTGATCCTGGTCCGGCGGTCGTCGCCGTACTTCTCGACCATCTCCCCTAGCTCGTCGACCACGATCTGACGCTGCCGCTCGGGCTTGTCCAGGATGTCGAGGTAGTCGGCGATCTCTCGCTCCAGCTCGGCGAGATCCTCGATGACCTTCTGCCGTTCCATCGCGGCCAGCCGCCGCAGCTGGGTTTCCAGGATGTAGTTCGCCTGGATCTCGTCGACGTCCAGCAGCGCCATCAGCCCGGTGCGGGCGTCGTCGACCGTGGGCGACCGGCGGATCAGCGCGATCACCTCGTCGAGCATGTCGAGTGCCTTGACCAGACCGCGCAACAGATGCGCGCGCTCCTCGGCCTTGCGCAGCAGGTACCGGGTCCGCCGGACGACGACGTCGAGCTGGTGACGCACGTAGTGCCGGATGACTTGGTCCAGCCGCAGCGTGCGCGGCACGCCCTCGACGATCGCCAGCATGTTGACGCCGAAGGTGTGCTGCAACTGGGTGTGCTTGTAGAGGTTGTTGAGCACCACCTTGGCGACCGCGTCGCGCTTGAGCGTGATCACGATACGCATGCCGATACGGTCGCTGGACTCGTCGTTGATCTCGGCGATCCCGGCGATCCGGCCGTCCCGGGACAGCGCCGCGATCGCCTCGATGAAGTTGTCCGGGTTGACCTGGTAGGGCAGCTCAGTAATCACCAGGGTGGTGCGGCCCCTGCTGTCCTCCTCGACCTCCACCACGCCGCGCATCCGGATCGAACCGCGACCGGTGCGGTAAGCGTCGGCGATGCCGTCGGTGCCCACGATCAAGCCATGGGTCGGGAAGTCCGGACCCTTGATCCGCTCGATCAGGGCGTTGAGCAGCGTCTCGTCGTCGACGTCGGGGTTCTCCAGCAGGTAGACCACACCCGCGCCGACCTCGCGCAGGTTGTGCGGAGGGATGTTCGTCGCCATCCCCACTGCGATGCCCGAGCTACCGTTGACCAGCAGGTTGGGTACCCGGGACGGCAACACCGTGGGCATCTCGGTGCGACCGTCGTAGTTCGGCTCGAAGTCGACAGTTTCCTTGTCGATGTCGCGCAGCATCTCCTGCGCCAGCGGCGTGAGCCGGCACTCGGTGTATCTCATCGCAGCGGGCGGGTCGTTGCCCGGCGAGCCGAAGTTGCCTTGGCCGTCGACCAGGGGATAGCGCATCGACCACGGCTGGGCCATCCGCACCAGCGTGTCGTAGATCGCTGAGTCACCGTGCGGGTGGTAGTTACCCATCACGTCGCCGACGACCCGGGCGCACTTCACCGGGCCGCGGTCGGCGCGGAAGCCGGAGTCGTACATCGAGTACAGCACTCGCCGGTGCACCGGTTTGAGCCCGTCGCGAACGTCCGGCAGCGCACGGCCGACGATCACACTCATCGCGTAGTCGATGTAGGAGCGCTGCATCTCCTGCTGGATGTCGACCGGCTCGACGCGGTCTCCGTCCGGCGGCAGGATGATCTCAGTCACGAAGCTTGGTTCCCTTCAGCGGGGCACTGACATGCGCCTAACCAAGCCAGTCTACCGGTCACGCAGTGTCCCCTCCGCCCGGACGCGCGGGGTTGGCTGTCCAGCGCTCTCACCTTCCCGAACTGCACAGCAGAGCTGTTCGGGCGGCTCAGGAGAGCTCTGCTGTTTAGTTCGGGAACGGTGGAGCGAAGTGGTGCCCTTGGATTCGGTGACGAGTGCCAGGCTGGTCAGGTGCGAATGGATCGTCAGTGGTGAGTAGGCATCGCCTGAATCCAGTCGCCGCGACGCTCATCGCCGGGGGTAGAGACGCGAGTAGCCCAGGATGCACTCAGCGGAGTCCAGCGACTCGAAGGTGTATGCGCGAGCGCCGAGTCCATTGCGGTCCGGGGCGCCTGTGTCGAGGTCGCCGGATTGCGCGATCGAGTCGCGATGCGTGACTCCAAGGACCCCGCCGGGCCCATCCTGGCGTGCACCCGCGCCGAGTGGCGGGTCCTCGTCAGCGGCATCCGGGCCGGCCAGCTCGGCTGACCCTGACTTCGTCAGCGTTGCAGTGCGACAGCGCTGAGTCGGGCGAGCGCTTCGTTGATCGCGTCGAGGTCGAAGCGCTCCGGATGGTAGCCGACCTCGCCGACCTGCTCCATCCAGTTGCAGTACACATCGTGCTCCGGGTGCTTCGCATCGCCCAAGGCGCGCAGCAGCTCGGCGAAACCCCACGGGCCACCACTGTCTTCGGGCGGTCCGGCGCGGCGACCGGTCACGCAGCGCGGGTAGGTCAGCGCCGGATCGGCCCGGTCGACTGACTCGACGACGATGTCGTGCCACCAGTCATCGCCGAAGTCGTACCAGTAGGCGAGCCGATCGCCGGCTTGCATCGCAGCCAGCGTGCGGCGCGCCTCGTCGGTGGTGTCCTCGAGCATGTGCGCGGTGTCGGCGTAGTGCACCCCGTTGACCTCGAATTGATGCAGGTGGCAGTCGTACCAACCCATCGCGGTCTGGATGATGTCGTGCAACTCGGCCAAGCTCGTGGTCGAGGGCACCTGCAACCGTCGCCAGATTGGCGGCTTCATGTAGCGCAGCGACACCTTGATCGTGTGGATGCTGGCCCGTCCCGGCATCAACCGACCCTATTCGTTCGTACTCAAGCCCTCATCCCGGGGTCGCCGCGCGCCATTCGGAGCCGAATGGCGATTCTGGGGCACTGGCTGGGCGCTGTTCGGAGCCGAATGGCGGTTTCGCCGACCGGCTAGACGTCGAGGAAGCGGACGTCCTTGGCGTTGCGGGTGATGAATGAGCGGCGGGATTCGACGTCCTCGCCCATCAGGACGCTGAACAGCTCATCGGCCGTGGCCGCGTCGTCGAGGGTGACTTGCAGCAGGACGCGGTTGGCCGGATCCATCGTGGTCTCCCACAGCTCCTTGGCGCTCATCTCGCCGAGGCCCTTGTAGCGCTGGATCGCGTCTTCCTTGGGGAGCTTGCGGCCCTCGGCCTGACCCGCTTCGATCAACCCGTCGCGTTCCCGGTCGGAGTAGGCGTACTGCGCCTGGGCCCGCGGCCACTTGATTTTGTACAGCGGTGGGCTGGCGAGGAACACGTGCCCGTGCTCGACCAGTGGGCGCATGAACCGGAACAGCAGCGTCAGCAGCAGGGTGCGAATGTGCTGGCCGTCGACATCGGCGTCGGCCATCAGCACGACCTTGTGGTAGCGCAGCTTGGCAAGGTCGAACTCGTCGTGGATCCCCGTACCCAACGCGGTGATGAGGGCTTGTACCTCGGTGTTCTTCAGCACCCGGTCCAGCCGGGCCTTCTCGACGTTGATGATCTTCCCGCGGATCGGCAGGATCGCCTGGTAGAGCGAGTCGCGACCGGACTTCGCCGAGCCACCCGCGGAGTCACCCTCGACGATGAACACCTCGCTGCGCGACGGGTCGGTGGAGCGGCAGTCGGACAGCTTGCCGGGCAGACCACCCAGATCACCGGCCGACTTGCGGCGGACCAGCTCGCGGGCCCGCCGGGCGGCCATCCGCGCCTGCGACGACGAGACCGCCTTGTTGATGATCGTTTTGGCCTCGGCGGGGTTGCGCTCCAGCCAGTCGATCAGCCATTCGTTGCAGGTTCGCTGGACGAACGATTTAGCCTCGGTGTTGCCCAGCTTTGTCTTGGTCTGGCCTTCGAACTGCGGTTCCTTAAGCTTGACCGACACGATGGCGGCCAGACCCTCGCGCACGTCGTCGCCGGTGAGCGCGGCGTCTTTGTCCTTGAGCAGCTTCTTGTCGCGCGCGTAACGGTTGATCACCGAGGTGAGTGCGGAGCGGAAGCCTTCCTCGTGGGTGCCGCCCTCGTGGGTGTTGATCGTGTTGGCGAAGGTGTAGACCGACTCGGTGTACCCGGCGTTCCACTGCATCGCGACTTCGATCTGCATGCTTTCACCGCTGGCTTCGAAGCCGATCACTTTGCGGTGGATGGGGTCCTTGGAGTTGTTGATGTGCTTGACGAAATCTTCCAACCCACCGGGGTACTGGAAGGTGCGCTCCTTGACCTGAGCGGTCTGACCTTCGGCGTCTTCGGTCTCGTTGCTGCCGTTGACCCGTTGGTCGCGCAGCACGATGGTCAAGCCCTTGTTGAGGAAGGCCATCTCCTGCAGCCGCCGCGCCACCGTCTCGGCGTTGTAGACGGTGGTCTCGAAGATCCGCGAGTCGGCCCAGTAGGTCAGCGTCGTGCCGGTCTTGCGGGTCGGTTCGCCCTTGCGCAGCGGGTACGCCGGCTTGGAGTCCTCGTAGCGCTGCCGCCACACGAACCCGTCCCGCTTGATCTCCACATCCAGCGCGCTAGCCAGGGCGTTGACCACACTCACGCCGACGCCATGCAGACCACCGGAGACGGCATAGGACTCGCCGTCGAACTTGCCGCCAGCGTGCAGGGTGGTGAGAACCAGCTCCAGGGCCGGCCGCTTCTCCACCGGGTGCATATCCACCGGGATGCCCCGGCCGTCGTCGGACACCCGTACCCCGCCGTCGGCGAGCAGGGTGACCTCGACCCTGGTGGCGTAGCCCGCCATCGCCTCGTCGACGGCGTTGTCGACGACTTCCCAGACCAGGTGGTGCAGGCCACGCTCGCCGGTGGATCCGATGTACATGCTGGGACGCTTGCGGACGGCTTCGAGCCCCTCGAGCACGGTGATGGAAGACGCGCTGTAGTCGTTCTTCTTAGGGGCCACGGTCGTCGGTGTCTCCTTGCCGGTGGGATGCAGAGTGTCCTTCATCGATTCTACTGGTCCGGTCTGACAGGAGCGGGTCAGGGACACCCCTGACTTCGTCACAGCGCGGCTAGTTCGTGTCGGCGCAGGTCCGGGCGGCCCGGAATTAGGTTTGGGCTTTCTACTGGGCTCTGAGTCGCGCTGAGGGCTCGGGCTCAGCCGTAGGTGTCTCGGGGACCGCGGCCGCGAACGTGTCTCGGGCCGTGCACCCAGCTCGGCGCCGCCGGCCCCTGCACCCGCAACCGGGTCACCACGCCGGGCCCGACGCCGGCGGTGATCCGGGCGATCAACTGCCGTTGCAGCAACCGGAGCTGGGTGGCCCATGCCGTGGAGCTGGCCCGCAGGGTCAGCTCGCCGTCCTTCAGCGACACCGGCTCAGCGTGCTCGGCGAGGTCGGCACCCACCAGCTGCGCCCACCGGGCGAACACCACACCGGCCGAAACCCGGTCCACCCAGCCGCGGTCTGCAACCAGCCGCGACGCCAGCCGGCCCAGCGGCTGCGGGTCCCGGTCATCGGGCCGCGCACCGGACCAGCCGCGGCGTCGCCGTGGCCCCCCGCGCGGGGCGCCGGGCTTGTTGCGGACTTCGCCCGGACCGGTTGGATTACGTTGGGCGGCCCGCGCGGCTTCCAACGCAGCGCGGGCGATGTCGGCGCCCTTTGGTCCCCCAGAGGGGGTCTGAGATGGGCTCTGAGGTGCATCGAACATCGACTTGTCCACACTATCCACAGGTTTATCCCCAGCTGGGGTCTGTTCATCCCGCACGCCGTACCTGCCCTCCGTGCACGTCGAACCGGATCCCGTGGAGTTCTTCGGGTACATCGGCCAGCACCGCGGCGGTAACCAGTACCTGCTCGGCAGTCAGTGCGACCTCGGCCAGCCGGGCCCGCCGGCGGGTATCCAGCTCGGCGAAGACATCGTCGAGCAACAGCACCGGCTCGGCGCCACCGCAACGCAACAACTGGTAGCTGCCCAGCCGCAAGGCCAACGCGAATGACCACGACTCACCATGACTGGCGTAGCCCTTGGCCGGCAGACCACCCAGACGCAGCTCCAGGTCATCGCGATGCGGCCCGACCAGGCAGACCCCGCGCTCGACTTCGGCGCTGCGCAGCCGGGCCAGCTCCGCGAGCAGCGCCGCCTCCAGCAGGTCAATATCGGCCTTGCCGGTCTCCTGCACCGCCGCCGGCCACGCGTCACCCAGGCTGCTGCGGTACTCGAGCTCGGCCGTAGCGGACTCTGGGGCCACCGCGCGGTAGGCCGCGCACACGTAAGGCGTCAGCTCGACGAGCAGGTCCAGCCGGGCCGCGAGCAGCTCCGCGCCGTGCCGGGCGAGGTGGCCGTCCCAGACATCCAAAGTCCGCAGATCAGCCGCCCCGGCACCGGACCGCCGGGTCGCGCCGGCGGACTTCAGCAACGCGACGCGCTGGCGCAGCACCTTGTCGTAGTCGGCTTGGACGCCGGCCAGCCGGGGCGCGCGCAGCACCTGCAGATCGTCGAGGAACCGGCGGCGCTGCCCAGGGTCACCGCGGACCAGCGCCAGGTCCTCCGGGGCGAACAGCACGGTGCGCAGCACTCCGAGAACCTCCCGGGGCCGCGGCACC
>JAICHZ010000203.1 GCA_025924655.1 Pseudonocardiaceae bacterium
GTCCTCGGGTCGGCTTCCCCGCACCGTTCGGCCCGAGGACGCCGGGCGCTACACCCAGGGCAGGCAGTGAACGGAGATTGCGGCTACCGTGGCCGCTGTAACCCACCGACGACCCGCTACTCCTCGCGGTTCCCGCTCCTGTGACCGTCACCCTGCGCAACTTCTCAACTCGCCAACACGGTGGTCCGATCGAGGGGACTGATTCCGAAAATAGATTTCGATCCACGGCTAGGAATGGCAGTCTGTCAATCCTTGCGCGCGATATCCAGACATAGGAGTGGAATGATTCAGCTTGAGGATGTCAGCAAGGCGTACCAGATGGGCAAGATCACGGTGCCGGTTCTCCACGGTATCGACCTGACCATCGATGACGGTGAACTGGTCGCCATCATGGGCCCATCCGGATCGGGCAAGACCACGCTCATGAACATCCTGGGCTGTCTCGATGTCCCCACCAGCGGGCGATACCTGCTCGATGGCACCGATGTCAGCCGGCTGTCCGACAACCGGCTCGCCAAGATCCGCAGCCGCAAGATCGGCTTCGTCTTCCAGTCGTTCAACCTCGTTTCGCGCACCAGCGCAATACGCAACGTCGAACTTCCACTGATCTACGCCGGCGCGCGAGCTCGGCGCCACTCAGCCCGGCTGGCCCTGGAGCAAGTCGGGCTGAGCGACCGCGAGAAGCACCTTCCCAATGAGCTATCCGGCGGTCAGCAGCAGCGGGTAGCGATCGCCCGGGCGCTGATCAACGATCCCACGCTCCTGCTCGCCGACGAGCCCACCGGCAACCTCGACACAACCTCCAGCATCGAAATCATGAAGTTGCTCGATGCGCTCAATGATGCCGGTCGCACGGTCGTGATCATCACGCATGAGGAGGAGGTTGCCCGATTCGCCAAGCGGATCGTGCGGATGCGCGACGGCCGCATTGAGAGCGACCAGGTGCAGCGGAGCCGGTCGCAGATCAACGCATGAAGCGGGGCCGACCCGAGGTCGCCCGCGGCGTCAAGGCGAATTCTTCAGGGCATCGGACACGTTGTCGGCTAAGGAAAAGTATTCACGCAGTCCGGTGGCCTCCAGCGCCAGGTTGACAGTCCGGGAGCTGTATACCAACCGCAGCGCGCGGTCTTCTCGAATAGCGAGTTCGTTGGCCTCTAACAGCACGAATAACCCAGCAGATGACAGGAACCGCACACCATCAAGGTTCACCACCACGACCTTGGCAACAGCGAGCTGTTCGGTCAGAAAGGCGGCCAGCTTCGGCGCGGTCAGCGCGTCGATCTCGCCGACTACAGTAACCACGCGAGCGTCGGGATCGTGCGCGGCTACCTGCAGCTCCAGGATGTCGGTGGGAAAGTTGGTGCTCACACATCGACCATAGGCCAGGTCACTGAGAGGAGCCAGCGCGTCCGGCTCCAGGCGCTGATGGGTGCTATCCAGCCGCCGTACGACAGCTGGACGGCCGGCCAGCTCGTTGTCCCTGAGCTGCCCGAAAGCCGTGTCTGCGGTGCGGAAGGGACTCCGTTTCACCTGAACGTGGGTTACGCTCTGCTCGTGTGAACGCCGGGCGAGCCGAGCGACACGCCGGCCGCCGATGACCACCGATTGCGCCCGATTGAGTCCGTCACCGACGCCGCGCTCGCCCACCTCGACGTCGAAGACTTGTTGGGCGAACTACTTGACCGGGTGCGTGAGCTCCTCGAGGTGGACACAGCCAGCGTGCTGCTGCTCGATTCCTCCTCTCAGCAGCTTGTCGCGACCGCTGCCAGGGGAATCGAAGCGGTGGTCCGTCAGGGCATCCGCATCCCAATGGGGAAGGGTTTCGCTGGTCGCGTCGCGGCAGAGAAGGGGCCCGTGATAATTGCGCGGGTCGATCACACAAATGTGCTTTATCCGTTCTTTCGGGAGTACGGGATCTGTTCCCTTCTCGGCGTCCCGCTGCTGATCAACGGGACGGTCATCGGTGTTCTTCACGTCGGGACACTCGCCCCCCGCCGGTTCAGTGACGACGACGTCACTCTCCTCCAGATCGTGGCCGATCGGATCGCTCTCGCAACCCAATCCCGGCGCGCTGAGATGGAACGGGCTGCGGCTGCGGTGCTTCAACGCAGCCTGCTGCCAGCGCGACTGCCAGTAGTGCCAGGCCTTGAGTTAGCGGCCCGCTACGTCCCCGCGGAGAATGGCGGGGTCAGCGGCGATTAGTATGACGTTTTCACCCTACCCTCCGGCTGGTTGTGCATTGTGATCGGAGATGTGGTCGGGCGCGGCTTTGTTGCCGCTGACGTGATGGGTCGAATGCGCAGCGTGTTGCGCGGCTATGCACTGCTCGGCGGTGATCCCGCCGAGGTGCTGGGCAGACTCGACCAGCAGGTACAACACTTCGATCCGGAGATGACGGCCACGGTGCTGTTGGCGATACTGGCGCTGCGCCGCCAAGACAGCGGCGAGATCGGTCCGTTAGACCTCGTCGTGCCAGCGCTGCCATGGTCGCTGAGAGACATCCGCTTTGCGGTGCGCCGCTGGCTATCGGCAGTCGGTGCCGCCCCGCGTGCGGTCGCTGATCTGCTCGTCGCAGTCGGTGAAGCATCCACCAATGCCGTTGAACACGCTTACGGACCTGGTGGCGGCACCGTGAGTGTGCATCTCGAGCTCCAACTGCCCGATGTAGTCGCCACCGTGCGAGATACGGGCCGTTGGCGCCCGCCCCGCGGTGAGAACCGAGGACGCGGGACGATGTTCATGCAGAAGTGCAGCGACGATCTGCGGATCGATCACGGCCACACCGGAACCAACGTGGTTATCCGTCGTCGCCTGGGCGAGGAGGCACCTCGATGACCGACACGAAGGTCGAAGTCAGCGCTGAGGACAGGTCAATGCGAATCAGTCTCAGCGGCGAGATCGATCTAGCAAACGCCGCTGCAGTCGAGGACGAGATCCGGGAGGCGGTGTCCAACCAGCCCGCTATAGTGTCGGTCGACCTGACCGATCTCACTTACATGGACAGCGCCGGAGTAAGGATTCTGTTCACCCTGGCATCTCGGCTACAGGCGCTGCGGATCGCGCTGGAACTCATCGTACCGCTCGGCTGTTCCACCCGCCGGCTCATCGAGCTATCGGGGTTCGAGTCGCTCGCTGGGCTCAAACCAGCGAGCTCCTGACCGATCTCCACCGCGGCATTCGCGTTCGCCGAAGCGGCCAGTGTCGTTCCGCGCCTGCGCCGACCGCGGGTCGGGCGTGTAGACGGGGGACAGTGGGACCGGTACGGAGCTGCCGGCGAGCAGGGTGATAAGTATTTACCCGTATTTGCATGCGACCCGGCGAAGGAGATAGCCACATGCTTGTAGACGACGCCCGAGAGATCGCCACCGCGATCGAGGAACGCCTTAACGCCAGCGCCTGCCAGGGAGTGAAGGCCACGGTCAAGGCCGAACAGATGAGCCCTAAGTCGGTTCCTAGCGGCGCAGGCCGGCCAACCTTCACCAACTACTATATTCAGATCGGTGACGATGCTCGGATTGCTACCCTCACACTGGGCGAAGGAGCCGAGTTGCGAGACGATATCGAGCCGGATTGGAACCCGGATCGGCTCTTCGACGCGATCCGCGCCATGGATGTGTCCGTTGAGCAGACCACCTGAGCACGGCATCGTGGGCCGTCGTGTGCAGTTGACAGTGCCGCTCGCGCGGGTCGGCGAGCCGGGTTGTTCAATCTGAGAGAACCCGGCTCAACGTTGTCGTCGTCTCCCGCGAGGAATGGCTGGCGGGCCGCCGCAAGCTGCTCCGTGTTCACCGCCGCTGATCCGCGGCCGGCTCGAATATCCGGGGTTAGGCTGGTTGCGGCGGTGGCTGCAATGCATGCTCCACCAGTTCGGCGGACGACGGGTCCTCATCGAGGTGCTCGGGCATTCGCAGCGCCACCAAGGTGTTGATCAACATGCCGCGAGCGATGAAGTCGCGGGCTTGCTCGGCGTCGGCGCCGGTGAGGGTGCGGACCAGGCGGTAGATGTCGATCATGCAGCGGCGCATGGCCGGCCCGAGTGCCGGATCGGCTGCGGCCGTGAAACCGTGGAGCAGGACGAGGAGGAAATCTCGGTCGCGGGCCAGCTGCAGGTATGCGCGGCCCAGCGCGGCCAGCCGGCCGGGCACCTCGGCGCCAGGTGACACGGTGGCGGCGGCCGCCCGGAAGGCATCCTGGATGCGGCTCCCGGCATGCTGGTAGGTGGCGAGGAACAGGGCCTGTTTTGATCCGAATAGCCGCAGGACATAGGGCTGAGAGACCCCGGCGAGGCGGGCCACCTGGTCGGTGGTGGTGCCCGTGTAGCCGCCCTGGGCGAACGCGGTAACCGCGGCCCGCAGCAGTTGTTGCTCGCGTTGCGCGGCGGTCATCCGGCGCCGCGGCTCCGTCGCGACCGCCTCGTCACCCATCTTGACAGGTTATCAGCCGATTACTACTTTGCAGACGTAGGGTGTTATCAGTCGCTGCCTACTTAGGCGAGACGAGCTCAGGGAGTTCGCCATGGTCGCTAGCACCTCGAGACGGGACTGGCAGCACAGCCAGGACGCGCTGCGCGACGAGGTGGAGCGTGTGACAGCCTTGTTGCGGTCCATTCGTGATCCGGGCGCTGCGCCTGTGGTGGGTCACTGGAACCTCGCTGAGGTCGCCCTGCACCTGTCGCAGATCTGGTCAGGTATACCCCGCCTGGCGCGAGGAGATCCTTCGGCTGTCCATGAGCTCTTACCCGACCGGGCGGGCGTGGCGGGTGACTCGCTGGTCCAGGACGTTCCCGACCTCGGCGTTGTGACCACCCGGCTGGTGCGAGCTGACCCGGAGCGCGACCTCAGTGTGCTGGCTGACCGCATTGAGCACTCGGCGAAGCAGTACTTCGCCGAGTGCGCTGGGCAGTCCCCCGAGGAGCTTCATCCCTGGCTGATCCAAGGCATCACCCTGCCGTTGGCGGCGTTCACCTGCCACCTGCTCAACGAGACCGTCGTCCACGGCTATGACATTGCCCGAGCGGCCGGGCGACCCTGGCGAATCAACCCGGCCCATGCGGTTATGCTGGCGGACCAATTCTTCCTGCCCGTTATGGAGGGTGCCGATCCCCACATGCTGGTCAATGCCGATACGGCGGCCGGGGTACACGCCACGTTCGACGTGCGTATCCGCGGGGGGAGCCGGTTCCATCGCCACTTTGTTTTTGACGACGGCGCGCTGCGGGTCGAGGCGCCTTCGGCTCGCCGGGTCGACTGCCACCTCTCGGCCGACCCAGTGGCATTCTTGATGGTGTTCTGGAACCGGCAAAGCCAATGGACAGCAATCGCCAAAGGCCAGATGATGGCCTGGGGCCGCAAACCGTGGCTGGCAGCCCGGTTCCGGAGCCTCCTGGCCACCCCGTGAACGGCCGAGGAATGTCGACTGGGGAGCACGGGCTCGAACCCCGAACCCACTGTTTCAAGATCGAATATGTTGATTGCTGCCCGGTGGTCCGCAGAACTCCCGGTTACCTGGAAGGACTACGAACGGTGACTGCCGATCGATGACGGTGTCAGGCGATCAAGTCGGATGGTTTGATGGAAGTAGAACGGAAGTGGCAGCCACCACTGGGCAAGGGGCGGGGCGTCGCCAGGGTCCGCAGAGGTGTCAGCAAGCTGACACTGTTCGTGTCAAGTACCTGACAGCGACCGCTGCGCCAGGACCGAAGAATCCCCGTTGTCAGCCCCGGAAGGAACCGCGGGGGAGGGGATACCGCGGGCCAAACGGAAATTTACTGCAGTTCAAAGGGATGATCATGGGCAGCGTACGCAGTCTCCAGGAAGACCAAATCAGGATCTGGAACGACCACGACGAAGCCTCGTGGGTGAATTTGTTCAGCCCAGAGGCAACGTTTAGCGGCCCCGGCGGAGTACGTGGGTCCGGTACCGAGATGGCGGGGACGTTCTACCGTATTTGGCAGGACGCCTTCCCGGACAATCAGTTGAAGACCCTTCAGATCATTGATGGCGAGGATGCCGTTGTTCTCGAGGGTGTGTTCGAGGGCACCCATACGGCCGCCATCGACGCGCATGGCGGGTCAATCTCGGCTACGGGAAAACGGGTTGCGGTACCCTTTGTCTCGGTGCTTGGGGTTTCCGGCGACAGATTCACTAGCTTAGCGCTCTACTTCGACCAGATGGAGCTCTTGACCCAGCTCGGGCTTGCCCAGGCACCCATGACGGCCGTGAGCTGAGCTAGCTACCCGGCCGGGCTCGTACCTGTTACGTATGGCATTGGCTATTTACCTCACCACTCACAAAAAGAGTAGGGTGATCGCTCTGGCGGGCGTCGCCGCTAGGTAATGGTAGGCAGCAATACTGCATAGTCGGTCTGGTGGGTGACGCTCAGATCCCGTCCAATCAGGATCACCAGCCGATGCCGATACGGTGCGCTGTGCCCCGGGTAACTGGCCCATCCGCTGCGGGCGGACTCATGATGCGAACCGTGGGCTCAGGTGACCAGGTCCGCCGATTTTCCGGTCGCATAGCCGAGTCCATCGACCAGATCAAGAAGGACGCCCTGCGTCGACTCATCGGTTGCGCGCCTTGAGGACAACTTCGCCCGCTGCTGACATACTCCTCACCGACGAGCAGTTCGCCGAACTTCGCGACGCCGTCCACTGAGACCAGCGCACACTTGACAACGAAAGGAGCGAGTATGACCGAAGCGACCAACGACCAAACCGAGGCCAACCGGACAACGATCCGGGAGGCGTTTGAGGACTGGAAGGAAGGA
>JAICHZ010000204.1 GCA_025924655.1 Pseudonocardiaceae bacterium
GCCCTGCGCAATCTGGCCATCGGAGCACACCGACTGACCGGCCGACGCGACATCACCGAAGCAACCCGCCAAGCCAGCCGCGGCATGGACCGTCCCTTCAAGATCCTCAAGCTCATATCATGATCTTGAAACGACCGTGCCCAGTACAGGGCGAGAGCTGCAACCCGAGATTCGCGCCATCGTGCGCTTCGCGGCAGAACATGATCGCTTGGATGCATGCGGCAAGATTGTGCTCACGACGGTGGACCTGGCTCCGCCTACCGAAGCGGAGATGCCAGGACGACCATTGCCGTCTCTCGACGTGTACCCAGACATGCCGGGGTGCACCGCCAGAACCGAAGATGCGGCCGGTCACGGCACTGCATGCAGCGCTAGCGATCTTATTCGGGATCATTGCGGCCCTCCGGTCCAAGGAGCCACCTACGGTGGCGGTCCTGCCGTCGAGCTGTCTTCAGCCGGATGGCGGAGAGTCGGCCACAGTCATACTGCAGATGTACGAGCGTCCCGGGGTTACCTCATCCAGTGCAGCGGGACTCTATGATCTGCGGTACAAGGAAGCTGCTCTCCGGAGATGATTACCCGACCCGGTACATCCGGCATCCTGTGTGCTATTGCGACAGGACGGGAAAACTACCTTTCCGTTCAGCGTCGGAAGCAATCCGCACTGGAGGGGAAATGATTCGACGAGTGGCACTACCGATTGCGTTGAGCGTGGCAGGACTCGTTGGAATGGCCATTCCCGCGTACGCGGGAACGTGGTCTGACGACCGGTCTACTACCGGCGCCGCCGCGTCATGCACGATGCGAAGCTGGGCTGCAGAAATTCACGACCAGAACGCAGATATCTCCTGTAGCATCAGCGACACCCTCGGTGACAGCCATTCCGTCTATGTGGATTGGTGGCAGGACGGCTACGCGAAGAAGCGGCTGACAAACCACGACGGTTCGGGCCACGTCACCCAAAGCTACGATGCCCGCTATAATCCGGACGGCTCTTTTGGGACGCTTTACTGGCGTGTCTGCCGAGACGTGCAGTTCGGGAACGACAACTGCTCTTCCACCGTCTCGCATCGAACAGGCTGACAAAGCGCTTCTCGACCGGGAATGTAGTACAACCGCTAAAAGATTCGAGCCATCGCGCGCTTCGCGCCAGAACGTGATCATCGCTTGGGTCCTCGTGTTGACGTCGATGAATTAGCAGTGCGGACTGCAGCACGGCGGATTAGTCAAGAGACAATCACACCGCCGTGCCGTGGAGTTCGCCTATGTACCTGGAGCGCGGTGGCTGGGTTCGCCCATCTCAACCGCTGTCCTCGTCCAGCTCTGTCCCGAACTCAGCGCGCTGCCACCGCGACACCCAGGCCACATAACCGCTTACTCACGAGGAATACAACCGTCGACGCAATCTGCCGAGGCCCTTAGGGTGAATCGCGCCCGTGCACAAATTTTGGGGCCGAAACGAAGAGAGCGACGATGACCGAGATCGCGCGAATGACGGCACTTCCGAGGTCGCGAGTCCGACGATTCTGGCGTCCGGGCGCCCCGATCACCAGCATCCGTGGCCATTGCTGGCAGATGGGGGGCGAGGCGTAGGGGGCGGCGGCGCTGCGCGCGGCGATCAGAGAACGCGCCGAGCGCGGGTGGACGTCGTGAAGATCATGTCCAGCGGTGGCGTGACTACGGCGGGCACCGACCTGCTGGCCTGCCAGTTCTGCGATGACGACGTTCGGCTGCTGATCGATGAAGCGCACGCCGCCGGATTACCGGTGACCGTCCACGCGCACGGGCTGCCGGCCGTCAAGCAGGCGATCGAGGCCGGAGTCGACGGGATCGAACACTGCGCCTGCCTGACACCGTCGGCCTCGGCGCCCGCAAGGGGCAGCTCCGCGTGAGCTATGAGGCCGACCTGCTCCTCGTCAACGGAAGCCCCCTGAGCGACGTCGGCACCTTGACGAACATCGCCACGGTCATGGTCAACGGGCGATGGGCTGATATCGCGTTGCAAGCCGCCCAGTCAGCCGCCGAAAGGCTCACCCTCGGGCAACCGTAAGTCCGGTTTGTCGACTTCTTCGATGTTGACGTCTTTGAACGTGAGCACTCGGACATATTTCACGAATCGGGCAGGCCGATACATGTCCCACACCCAGGCATCGGACATCCGCACCTCGAAGTACACCTCACCGTCGGCATTGCGGGCTTGGACGTCAACCTCATTGGCCAGATAGAAGCGTCGCTCGGTCTCCACGACATAGGCGAACTGCCCGACGACGTCGCGATACTCCTTGTAGAGCGACAGCTCCATCTCGGTCTCATACTTCTCGAGATCCTCGGCGCTCATCGACAGCCCATCAGTCGCTTCATCGGGTGCTGGCCTCTCCTGCTCTCGGCAATACTCCATTCTGGACCACTACCGGCGGCACCATCGGCCACAACCTCGCCCGTGGCGCGCTGCGCGGCGGGGCGGTGATGCCGTGCATTCGGGCCGCCAGCACGACGTTGACGTAGCTGAACCGGTGTTCGGCGGACGGGCCATGCGCAAGCAGGGACGCATTGTGCTCGGGCGTGCAGTAACCCTTGTGCTCACCGAAGCCATACCAGGGCATCCGCTCGTGGATTTCACTCATGATCCGATCACGGGTCACTTTGGCCAGCACCGAAGCCGCCGCCACACAAGCGGCAGCCCGGTCTCCGCCGATCACTGCCATATTCGGTGCCGTCAGGCCCGGCACTCGGAAGCCGTCGGTGAGCACGTAACCGGGATGCACCGTGAGGCCGGCGACGGCGCGGCGCATGCCTTCCAGATTGGCCACATGCACCCCCAGCTCGTCGACCTCGTCGGGTGGAATCACCACTACGCTCCTCGCGACCGACCTGGTGATGATCAGGTCGTGGTAATGCTCCCGTCGCGCCGCGGTGAGCAGCTTGGAGTCGGTGAGCCCGGCGAGAGCCGTCGCGTCGGCTGGTCGCAGCACGCACGCGGCGACCACCAGCGGCCCGGCGCAGGCACCTCGTCCTGCCTCATCCACCCCAGCAACAGGACCGAAACCCTTGCGGTGCAGCACAGTCTGCATGGCCCAAATACCAGCGTCCCTGCGCACCACCGCCCTCGGCGGTCGCGGCAGAGCCTGGCGGGTGCTGCGTCCCACGGCCGGCACAGTCGTCAGCCACGCCTCCTGGCGGCCACCCGCTTCCGCAGCAGCCGGCCACCGCGCCGCACCGGCCAGCTCAGTACCAGGCCAGCGGCCAGCGGTACTCCGGACGGCCCGAAGGGCGCCGGCGCGCCGAGCTGCTGAGGCTGCTGCGGGTTAGGGTCGGAGATTTCCTGCCAACGCGATAGCGGGAGCACGATCACCCGGGACTTGCCGATGACGTTGCTCACCGGCACCGTGCCCGATCGCTGATCCGCCACGTGCCGTCGCGAGTCCGCACTGTTGTTCCGGTTGTCCCCCATCATCCACAGGTTTCCTTGCGGCACCGTGACCGGTCCGAATTCCTCCTGCGGCTCGTGCCCGATGAAGACGGCGTAGGGCTCGGCCAGCGCGGTGCCATTGACCATGACCCGGTTCTGCTTGTCGCAGCACTGCACGGTCTGGCCACCGACGGCGATCACCCGCTTGACGAAGTCGCGCTCGTCCGGGGGCGCGAGACCGACCAGCGAGCCGGCCTGCTGGAGCCCGCGGATCAGGATGTTGTCCGATCGCTGGCTGGTGAACTCGCTGGCCCACGAGTCGGTACCGCGGAAAACCACCACGTCACCCGGTCTCGGATCGCCGAACCGGTAAGTCAGCTTGTCGACCAGCACGCGATCGTTCGTGCAGCCAGGGCAGCCGTGCAGGGTCGGTTCCATGGATGCCGAGGGGATCACGTAAACCCGAGCCAAAAATGTCTGGATCAAGAACGTGAGCACCAGCGCGGTAAGCACCAGGATCGGTACTTCGCGCCAGAACGAGCCCTTCTTACGCTTGGACAGTCGATGCCGGTGCACGCGGCGGCCGGGAAAACCGTCGGGATCGTCGCCACGAGCGGATTCGGTCGAGCGAGCCAGGTGGGCCACGTCCTCAGGCTATCGACAGGCGACCGGTGCGGGGGAATCAGGACGCGGACGGCGTCTCACGCTTCTCCTTGATCTTGGCTGCCTTACCCCGAAGATCGCGAAGATAGTACAGCTTGGCGCGTCGGACATCACCGCGAGTGACGACCTCGATCTTGGCGATGTTCGGTGTGTGCACCGGGAAAGTGCGTTCCACGCCCACCCCGAAGGACACCTTGCGCACCGTGAAGGTTTCCCGCGCTCCGCCGCCCTGGCGCCGAATGACCGCCCCTTGAAAAATCTGCACCCGCTGGCGCGAGCCTTCGATGACGCGGACGTGCACCTTGAGCGTGTCACCAGGCCGAAAATCGGGGATGTCGGACCGTAGCGACATCGCGTCCAGGGCGTCCAAGGTGTTCATCTCAAGTCCATCCTCGTCATTCGTGTGCTGTGCACGGTTTGGAGCGCCCGGGTGGGCGCGAACAGCGGCGTCGGTGATGGCAGAAACTTCCGCCCTGGGGGCCGTCCCTGCCTTGCTGCGCTGTGGCAACCGATCCAGTGTGCCAGACGCTGAAGCCGGCGATGAAACCGGGAGTTGACCTGCGGTGGCATTCATCCACGCGGGATGGCCAGGCCCTCGAGTACGGCGCGGTCCGCTCCATCCAGCGAACCGGTTGGCAATGCCGCCAGCAGATCGGGACGCCGCGCCGCGGTGCGCTCGACCGCGCGGTCGCGGCGCCATCGGGCGATCGCGGCGTGGTTACCCGAGCGGAGCACGGCCGGGACCTCCCTGCCGCGCCACACCTCCGGGCGGGTATAGCACGGCCCCTCCAGGAGGCCGTCGGAAAACGAGTCCTGGGTCGCCGAAGCAGGGTTGCCCAGCACTCCAGGCAGCAGCCGGGCAATCGCCTCAACCATCACCAGCACTGCGACTTCACCACCGACGAGCACATAGTCGCCGATGGAGATCTCCTCGACGGTGACCCGGTCGGCCGCGTCGTCGATCACCCGTTGGTCGATGCCCTCATAGCGGCCACAGGCGAAAACCAGCCGTGGTTGTGCGGCCAGCTCGGCCGCCGACTGCTGGGTGAAGGGGAGTCCGGCGGGGCTGGGCACCACCAGCCGGGGTGGCGGCTCGCCGGCGAGTACGTCATCGAGCGCGTCGCCCCAGACGTCGGGCCGCATCACCATGCCGGGTCCACCACCGTAGGGCGCGTCGTCCACCGACCGGTGCACATCGTGGGTCCAGTCCCGCAGGTCATGCACCGAGAAGTCGATCAGGTTGCGGTCGATTGCCCGGCCGAGCAGGGCCTCCCTAGCCGGTGTCAGGTACTCGGGAAAGATCGTGACGACCTGGATGCGCATGGCTGTCCTCAGTCGAGCAACCCGGGGGGTGGGTCGAGCACCACTCGGCCACCAGCCAGGTCGACCTCGGGGACGATCTCTCGGACAAAGGGCACCAGCACCTCGCCGTGGTCCGTCGCCAGCACCAGCAGGTCGCTAGCCGGAGCGTGTACGACCTCCCGCACCGTGCCCAGCACCACGCCGTCTGGCCCTACCGCGGCCAAGCCCTCGAGCTGGTGGTCGTAGAACTCGTCGGGGTCGTCGAGCTCGGGCAGTGTGGCCACGTCAGCGCTCAAGACGAGACCGCTCAGTTGTGCAGCCGCAGCACGATCGGACACGCCAGCGAATCGGACGAGCAGGGCACCACTATGCGGACGCACCGCCTCCACCGTGAGCGTGCGACCGTCATTGCCACCGAGCTGCGCGCCGACGACGAAGCGTTGCTCGGGGAAGTCGGTGCGTACTTGCACCGTAACCTCCCCCCGGAGGCCGTGCGGCCTGCCGATCCGGCCAACTACCCGCTTGGACTGCTCCCCTAAAGGGCCACCGCCCGGCTGCACGATCGACTCCTGCGCCACTGTGTTCAGCGGTCGGTATCCACGACGTCGACGCGCACCCCACGCCCGCCAATACCGCCCATCACCGTGCGCAAGGCCGTGGCAGTGCGCCCGCCGCGACCGATCACCTTGCCGAGGTCATCGGGATGAACGTGCACCTCGAGAGTGCGACCCCGCCGCGTGGTCACCAGCTGGACGCGCACGTCGTCGGGATTGTCAACAATTCCCCGCACGAGGTGTTCGAGCGCGTCCGCCAGCATGCTCACACCTGGCCGTCCGCGACCGTCGCAGTGTCCTCCCGATCGTCGGCTGCGACCGGCGCGCTATCTGATGCCTTCTCTGGCGCCGCTGCTGGAGCCGGCTGAGAACCCCTGGCTGACTTCTTTCGTGGCGTGGTCGCCTCGGTAGTCGGCATCTCGCCGGCCTGGGCCAACGCCCGGTTGAACAGCTCGGCCTTGTCCGGCTTCGGCTCGGCTCGCTGCAACGTGCCCTCGGCACCCGGCAGACCGTTGAACCGCTGCCAGTCCCCAGTGATCTGGAGCAGGTGTTGGACCGGGTCGGTGGGTTGGGCCCCGACTTCGAGCCAGTACTGCACCCGCTCTGAGTCGACCTCGATCACGCTGGGGTGCTCTTTGGGGTGGTACTTGCCGATCGTTTCGATCGCCTTGCCGTTACGGCGGGTACGAGCGTCGGCGACGACGATCCGGTAGTACGGCTGGCGAATTCTGCCGAGCCGCATGAGCTTGATCTTGACAGCCACGGGTCGAGCTACTCCTGTCAACGCGCGAGGTTCACGGTGAGCGCGCACGGCCCATGGTGGGGGCACGGAC
>JAICHZ010000205.1 GCA_025924655.1 Pseudonocardiaceae bacterium
GACGCGGACAGGCCGACTCGCATTCGGACAGTCCGCAGGGTTGGCTACATTTTCGATTTCCCAGGAGACGACAGGACCCAGCACGCCGTTGCCGAACCTTCAACCGACGTCCCATGGGCGCTTTAGCGGCAGTGAATTAGGCCAGCGCGGGGAGCGCGGGCGACTGTCGATGACTCGCCCCGGCGCCAGAGCCGAAGGTGTAGCCGGGGCCACGGTCGAGCACGGGCTCGTCGGAGCGCAGCGCGGCGACAGCGGCAGACTGCCGTATCCCAGGCTTGCCCTGAGCGATAGGTCATTTTCTTGCGGGCAGGGTGGGCGACGGCTGGCCGTCATCATCGAGATTTCTCGTCTGGCGTGGGCCGGTGGCGGGCGGGTGGGTACGCGGCAGGACTCGCCCGACGACGGTGCCGACGATGATCGCGCCTGCGGCCGCCATGAACAGGTTGGTGCTCCACGCCTAGAGCGCCCAGCCCCAGATAGCGGCGAGCACCCCGGTGAGGGGGCCGCACACCCAGGGTGGCAGGCGTCCCGAAGGATTGGGTGTGGTCATGACGATTCCACCGGTGCGGAGCCGAAGGTGTAGCCGGTGTCGCCGACTCGACGGAGCCGGGCGGGAGATAACGGGCTGGGCTGTATTCGACGGCGTAACCGGCGGATGAGGCGGTCCAGGTCGTTGTGGTGTGCTGGTTCGGTGCCCCATGCCGCCTCGGTGAGTGCGGCGCGGTAGACGACCTGACCCGCGTGAGCCATGAGCAGGCCCAGCGCTGCTGCTTCGCGGGCGGGAAGGTGCACGAGGTGACCGTCGACGTACACCCGCCACCGTGCATGTCGAGGACGACACCGTCGGCTTCCACCACCTGCTGCTGGGTCTTCGCCCGGGACCGCGGTGGGCGGCGCAGCATGGTCGACCAGGTAAGCATCAGCGCCTTCCGTCGTCGTGTCGGCACGGCTGGTCGGTTGGCGGTTAGGGGTGGGGAGAGTCGGGCAGGTCGAAGATGTAGCCCACTCCGCGGACCGTGCGGATATGAACAGGTCGGCCTGGGATGTGGACTCGGCGGCGGAGGCGGTTGATGTGGACTTCGAGGGTGTTGATGGTGTCGGGGTGGCCTGGACCCCAGAGCGTGTCGAGCAGTTCGCGGCGGCCGACGACGCGTCCTGCGTTGTGCATGAGCATGCTGAGCATCTGATACTCGCGGGTGGGTACGTGGGTGATCCGGCCGGCTACCCGTACCTGGTGCGCGTCGAGTTCCAGGGTGATGTCACCGATCTGCAGCACCCTCAACTGGCCTTGGGTGGTGGGAGCGACCGCGCGGAAGGGGCTCGATGGACTGGGTTCTGTATAGCGCGGCGTGCCCATTACCCGACCCGTCCACTGATGTAATCCTCGGTGGCCTTCTGTGTCGGGGCGGCGAAGATCGTCTGGGTGGAGCCCACCTCGATCAGGCGTCCCGGTTGGCCCGGTTCGGGCACGGTGAGGAAGGCGGTGACGTCGGACACGCGAGCGGCCTGTTGCATGTTATGGGTGACGATAGCGATGGTGTAGGTCTGCTTGAGATCCATCATCAGGCTTTCGATGGCCAGTGTCGAGATCGGGTCCAGCGCGGAGCAGGGCTCGTCCATGAGCAGCACGTCGGGTTCCACCGCGACGGCGCGGGCGATGCACAGCCGCTGTTGTTGGCCACCGGACAGTCCGGCGCCGGGTGCCTTGAGCCGGTCTTTGACCTCGGTCCACAGCCGGGCCTGGGTCAGGGCCTGTTCGACCACGTCGTCGTAGTGCGGGCGGTGTCGGCGCCGGGCCCCGAGTTTGAGCCCGGCGACCACGTTGTCGTAGATCGACATGGTGGGGAAGGGGTTGGGTCGCTGAAAGACCATGCCCACTCGGCGGCGTAGCTCGACGAAGTCGACGTCCCCGCCGTAGATGTCGGTCTCGCCCAGCAGCACCTGACCGGAGACCCCGGCGCCGGGCACGGTCATGTGCATGCCGTTCAGACAGCGCAGCAGGGTGGACTTGCCACAGCCCGACGGTCCGATCAGGGCGGTGATCTGCCGGGACTCGATGGTCAAATTTACTCCGGCGACTGCGGGGCGCCCCCCGTAGGAGGCGGTGAGGTCCGCGATGCGGATCCGGTTGTCTCCATGACTGGTGGGCCGGTGCGGGGGTGTGGGATGCGGCTGCTGCTCGACCGGGGAGCCGTCCTGTCGTGGCTTGGTCGTGATCCCGGCCCCGAGTGCGGGCGGGAGGACGCGACCGGCACCCGGGTCGCGGGCGGTGGGCTCGGAAGGGGGATTGTCGGTCATGCGGAGCGTCCCTTCCCGATGCTGCTGCGTCGGGCGAGCAGCCGCGCGGTGATGGTGAAGATCAGTACGATGGCGATCAAGGTCAGGGCACCGGCCCAGGCCCGGGCCTGGGCGGCGTGGAACCCGGTGATGGCGTTGCCGAAGATCTGTAGCGACAGGGTCGACATCCGCTGGGTGGGGTTGAACTCGACGAACAGGTCGTTGCCTAGCACGGTGAGCAGCAGCGGCGCGGTCTCGCCCATGGCCCGGGCCACGGCGAGCATGACCCCGGTGATGATCCCGGATATCGCGCTGGGCAACACCACCGAGGTGATCGTGCGGGCCCGGGTGATCCCGAGGGCGAGGCTGACCTCGCGGAGTTCGGTGGGCACCAGCCGCAGGATCTCCGCGGTGGCCCGGATCACCAGTGGCAGCATCACCAGCGCCAGGGCGATGCCCCCGGCGATGCCGGAGAAACCGAAGAAGACCACCCACAGCGCGTAGACGAACGCGCCGGTGACGATGGTCGGCACCCCGACCAGCACGTCGGTGAGGAAGCTGGCGTAGCGGGCCATCGGTCCGCCGTACTCGACGATGTGCACGGCCGCGGCGACACCCAGCGGCACGGAGACCACCGTGGCGATCCCGACCGTGATGAAGCTGCCGATGATCCCGTTGACGAATCCCCCACCGGGGTCGCTGGGGTTACCGGGTGGGGTTTGGGTGAGGAACTCCGGGCCCAGATATTTCAATCCTTGGGCGGCGACATAGCCCAACACCCACAGCAGGACCGCGATGGTGGCCGCCATCACCAGGCCCAGCACCGTGGTCATCGCGGCGTTGACCCACCGGCGGCGACCGCGGTGAGGGGGCGGATCCAACGGGCGCGACTGGGTCGGCGGGTCGAGCAGGCCGGTACTCATCAGGCGATCGCCTCCCCCACCCGACGGATGATCAACTTTCCGATGATGTTGACGATCAGCGCGATCACGAACAGCCACCCGGCGACGACGAACAACGCTGAGAGGTGGAAGGGCTGGGTGGCTTCGGTGAACTCGTTGGCGATCACCGAGGGCATCGTGGCGCCCTGCTGGAAGATGCTCGCGCTGATCCCGAGCACGTTGTTGCCGATGACCATGGTGACCGCGATGGTCTCGCCGATGGCCCGACCCAACCCGAGGATGGAGGCGCCCATGATCCCGGAGCGAGACCGGGGCAGCACCGCCATCCGCAGCATCTCCCACTTGGTGGCGCCCAACGCCAGCGCGGCCTCCTTCTCCGCGACCGGGGCGACGGCGAACACTTCCCGGCACAGCGCGGCCACGATCGGCAACACCATGATCGCCAGTACGATCCCGGCGGCGAAGTAGGACGGTCCGAAGAACGGTCCGGCGAACACTGCGCCGATCACCGGCAGCCCGCCCAGGGCAGTGGACATCCCGGTTCCGAGCGGCGCCAGCGCCGGCAGCAACGCGAAGATGCCCCAGAATCCGTAGACCACGCTGGGGATCGCGGCCAGCAGATCGACCAGCGACGACAGTGGGCGGCGCAGCCACAGCGGTGCGAGGTCGGTGATGAACAACGCCACCGCCACCGCCACCGCCACTGCGATCACCATCGCGATCACCGAGGTGAGCAGTGTGCCGTAAATGAACTGCACGATCCCGTATGGGTTGGGTGCGTTGCTGGTGGGAGTGGCTTCCGAGGGCGCCCAGCGGTCTGAGCTGAGGAAGCTGCCAATGCTGTACTGGCGCAGCGCCGGCACCGCCTGGAAGACCAGGAACACCGCTGTGGCGGCCACGATGAGGATCACCAGCGCGCTGGTCGCGGCCACCCCGGTGCGAAACACCGCATCCCGACCGCGCCACCGCGCGCGGGTCAGAACCAAAGGGCCCCGCAGCCGGGTGGATGCCACGCTCACCGAAGCCTCCCGGAGGTTGACGACTGGGACGGGGAGATTGGATTTGGTGGTGGGCCCACCGTGGTCGGCCTCGTCACCAGTGCGTCACGGCACCAGGGGATTTCCGTTCACTGTGATCTTTTTCAGCTGGGCGACCGAGAGTTGCTGTAGCTGCGGGCCCAGCGGGGCGTAATTCAGCGACGCGTTGAGGTCTTGGCCGCTAGAAAGCACCCAGCCGAAGAAGTTCGTCAGGCCGGCGGCCTTCGCCGAGTCGGTCTGGCCCTGATAGATCAGCGCGTAGGTGGTGCCTGTGATCGGGTAGGCATCCGGGTCGGTACCGTCGGTCAGGCTGGTGTTGAGGTTGGCCGGGAAGGCCACCCCATTGACCGCTTTGGTGACCGTGGCCACGCAGGGCTGGATGAACTTCCCGGCCTTGTTCTGCACCTGTCCGTAGGTGGTGTTCTGCGCCAAGGCGTACTGCAGTTCCAGATACCCCAGCGCGCCCTCGGTCTGGTTGACCACTCCGGAGACACCCTCGTTGCCCTTACCGCCGATCCCGGTCGGCCAGGCCACGTCCTTACCGACGCTCCTACTCGTCCCACCCAGGGCCTGCACCCAGTCCGGCGACTCCTTGGTCAAGTAGTCCGTCCAGATCCCGGTGGTGCCCGAGCCGTCCGAGCGGTGCACCACCGCGATCGGCTCGCTGGGTAGCGTGACCCCTGGGTTGAGCGTGACCAGCGCCGGGTCGTTCCATGTCTTGATCTGCCCGGTGTAGATCTTGCCGAGCACGTCACCGGTGAACTTCACCCCCGGCCCGACCCCGTTGAGGTGATAGGCCGGCACGACTGCACCCAACAGCAGCGGGATCTGCAAGACCGGACCCTTCGCCTTGGCGATCTCCGCGGCGCTCATGCCGGTGTCACTGGCCCCGAAGTCCACCGTGGCGGCCTGGACCTGCGCCACCCCACCACCGGAGCCGATGGACTGATACGACACCTGCACCTGCGACTGCTGGCTGTAGGTTTTCGTCCAGTCCGACATCATCGGTGCCACGAACGTCGAACCCGCCCCCGACAGCGACTTCACCCCACCTGCCACCGGCGCAAACGGTGCCGGATACCCGGGCTTCGTGCTCGCCTGATCACCACAAATCTGACTACCGAACCCCGCGCTGCTCTGCGCGCTGGGCTGCCCACCCCCGACGTTGCTCGTGCTCCCGCACCCAGCGGCTAGCGCCAGACCGACCACCACACCCAGCGCCGTCAACGTCCTTCGCGTCATCGTTCCTCCGCGATCAGGGCGACACCCCACTGCGCCGCCTCACCCGAGGCTAAAACACAAACAGTGAACACCGACCACCACAAGAATGAACGAAAAATGAACTTCACGAGTGGGTGACGAAATAATCGGATAAGCTTACAGAACGGACTAGCGTAGGCACCTAGTGTTACCTTCACGGCTTAATTAACGCGCGAATAGCTCCACAGTGGAGCGTATTCAGACCGCGATGGGAGTACGCCAATCACACGTCACAACCGAGAGACGCTGTCCCTGGCTGCGACACGAGGCCCACTTCTCGCCACTCGCAGCCGCGTCGGATTGACACAGCACGGAGGCGCCGCCAGCAGCATCGCGTGAGCGGTGGTCGTTACGTGGTCGGGTGGACACCGATCTCGGCGAGCAGGTGGCGCACCCGTTGCTCGATTTCGTCACGGATGGGTCGCACGGCCTCGACCCCGAGCCCCGCGGGGTCATCGAGGACCCATTCCTCGTAGCGACGGCCGGGGAAGACCGGGCACGCGTCCCCGCAGCCCATGGTGATCACCACATCGGCGGCACGGACGATCTCCTCGGTCCAGGGTTTGGAGAACTCGCCGAAGATGTCGATACCGCGCTCGGCCATCACCTCGACCGCGGCCGGGTTGATGCTGCTGCCCGGTTCCGATCCGCCCGACCACGCCACCGCCCGGTCGCCGGCGAGGTGGCTGAAAAAGCCCATCGCCATCTGGGATCTCCGGGCGTTGTGGGTACACAAAAACAGCACGACCGGAGCCCCGCCGTGACCACGTCCTTCCACCTTGACCAGAGCACGCAACCGCTGGCGGGCGAAGCGCTCGGCGAGCAGCGGAAGAAAGTTCGTGATCGACGCCCGCCCGGCGAGCTCATCATAGGACGAGTGCAGGAACCGGTCGATCGCCTCCACCCCGAAGGTGTCAGCAAACTCGGTCCGCAGATTCGCCGCAGCGGTCTTCAGCGCAAGCATCTGATCGACGGACAGGTCACTGCGCTGGTAGCTCTTGGCCATCGGAGTCACCGACCTGGGTGGGATGAGCGACTGCGGTGGTACCGGTGTGGGTGAAACGCCGACGCAGGGCCAGCGAGACGTAGACCAGCCCGACCAGGACGGGGACCTCGATCAGGGGGCCGACGACCCCGCCCAGGGCTTGACCGCTGGTGGCACCGAAGGTAGCGATGGCCACCGCGATGGCCAGCTCGAAGTTGTTACCGGCGGCGGTAAACGCCAGCGTGGTCGAGCGCTGGTAGTTCAGGCCGACGGCCTTGCCGAAGGCGAAGGCGCCTGCC
>JAICHZ010000206.1 GCA_025924655.1 Pseudonocardiaceae bacterium
CCCCTGGAACCCCCGGCCACCGGCCCGCCAGCCGAGTCACTGTCATACCCAGACCCTAAAATCAAGATCCTTAACGGGCCCAGCGCCCGTCCTAGACCAGCCACTGATCAAGGCGAATGATCAAGGCTAAGTAACCCACTGAAAACAGCGAAGAGCCTCGGGCGTTCTATCAGCGGTTGGGCTGGGCAGGCCAAGAGACCGAAGAAACCGTGTTCATTCAGGCCGGCGGTATCGCACTGGTCCTCTGGGGCCGTGACAAGCTCGCACTCGACTGCGGTGTCACTGACGACCAGGCGACCGGCTTCAGCGGCATTGTCCTCGCGCATAACGTCCGCTCGAAGGCCGAGGTCGACGATGAGATCGCGACGGCTGAGGGCGCCGGCGCCACTGTCACCGGCGACCGGCCAAGACGTTCTATGGCGGCTACGCCGGCTTCTTCACCGATCTCGACGGCCACGTGTGGGAAATTGCGCACAATCCGGGCTTCCCACTGGCAGACGATGGCTCGATCAGCATCCCCGAGTTCAGCAAGGCGTAGCTCCACGGGGCGGCCGCCTGGTGTAGCCGCGGATGGCATCGTCGTAGGGCACCATGCCCGCGGCCAGCTGCTCGCCGAGGTACTGCCCGAAGTCGATGGCGCCGACCGCCCGGTCGGGCGCCAGGTGGCCTTCGGCGCGGTACGCGCGACAGACGCGCCCCGCTGATGGCACCGACACGATCGGACGGCGCTTTCCCACTGCAGCGAGGTAAGTACGCGCGAGGGCACCCGATCAACCGACGATCGATATGTAGACCAGATGCTGCTTACCGGCCCGGAGCGCGGCTTCGACCACCCGGTGCACCGGGTCCACGATCGTGCCCACGCCCGCCACCGCCTCGGCGAGCCCTCGCCGAGGCGGAGATCGCCGGTGACGTGCTCGGCCGGACCGATCCGGCGGCCCCGACTGAGCATCCGCACCCGCCGTCCGGCGTCTAATAGGTGCTCGGCGAAGACCCGGTCGACCGTGCCGAAGCCGACGTTGCCGCGGACGATAGTGGCGCTGCTCGGCGTCGTCGGGACGGGCTACCCCTGACCAATCCCCAGACCAAGATCGCGATTTGGGAAGATTCAGCCGCGCTGAGCGCGGCTCATTCTTCCGAGTTCGCGATCACTCGGTAGGGCCGCGGTATCGACCTACGACGGACCCGACTGGCCCTGGCGTCGGCTCGCACGAGTGATTGATAAACAACATCACCGGCTCATGTCTCGGAGTTCGGCAGCGGATCGGGAAGCCCATGCAGCGCCTTCGTCGTCCCGAGGTGGCCACCCGTTACCGCCACTACCTCACCTGCGGCGATCGGGGTGGTGGCGTGCACGCCGCGACTGGCGATGCGGCTGGGGTAGCCCTTGCGCGCGTCGGCGTGATCCGCGACGAAATGTGCCAACCACGCCAACTTGAGGAGGTCTATGTGCGTTTGGTGCAGCGGCTTGGGCGCGCCGACGCGTAACCCACACCCCCAGGCACCAGCCGGACCGCCTCCGCGGTCGGTCCCTCCTTGATTTTACAGAGCATGCTGTCTGCGGTGACACGCCGATTGGTCTTTATTGCGGAATCTGCGGTGAGCGCTAGATAGCCGGATATTGTCCGATGATGGATCCGGTGCGCAATCCGTTCGCCCCCGGCGCCGGTCAGCGGCCACCCGAGCTGGCCGGCCGAGACCGGGAGCTAGCGGCCTTCGAAGTGGTTCTGGAGCGGGTGGCTCGGGGGCGCCCGGAACGCTCCCTGGTGCTGACCGGCCTGCGCGGGGTGGGCAAAACGGTGCTACTCGGGGAGCTCCGGTCGATGGCGATGCGCCGAGGATGGGGCGCCGGCAAAGTCGAAGCCCGGCCGGACGGCGGGTTGCGCCGCCCACTGTCGGCCGCGCTGCACCGGGCGGTGCGTGATCTGGCGCTGCGCCACCGCGCCCCGGACCGGGTTGACGAGGTACTCGGGATATTGAAGGCCTTCGCGCTGCGCGCCACTCCGCGAGACGCCAAGCTGCGGGATCGCTGGCAGCCGGGCATCGACGCGCCGACCATCACCGGCCGAGCCGATTCCGGTGATATCGAGATCGACCTGTTGGAGCTGTTCACCGCGGTCGCCGAGCTGGCCGCCGACGTCGGCACCGGGGTGGCGCTGCTAATCGACGAGATGCAGGACATCGCACCTGACGACGTCTCCGCACTGTGCGCCGCGTGCCACGAGTTGTCCCAGTCCGGGGCGCCACTGGTGGTGGTCGGTGCCGGTTTGCCACACCTGCCCGCGGTGCTCAGCGCGTCGAAGTCCTACTCCGAGCGGCTGTTCCGCTACGTCCGGATCGACCGGCTGGACCGCGCCGACGCGGACCGTGCGGTGGTCGCGCCGATCGAGCGGGAGAACGCCGCGATCACCTCCGACGCGCTGGACAAGCTGTTCGAGACCTCCGGCGGCTATCCCTATTTCGTGCAGGCCTACGGCAAGGCCGCGTGGGACGCCGCTCCGACCTCGCCGATTGGGATCATCGACGTCCAGGTCGCCGCCCCCGAGGCCGAGACCGAACTCGCTGTCGGGTTCTTCGGTTCTCGATTCGAGCGGGCCACCCCCGCCGAACGCGAGTACCTGCAGTCGATGGCCGAACTCACCGGCGGCCGGGACGAGCCGATCGGCACCACCCAGGTCGCTGACCAGCTCGGTCGACGGGCTTCATCGCTGTCCCCAGCGCGGGACAGCCTGCTCAAGAAGGGGCTCGTGTACTCCGCCGAGCGCGGACAAATCGCCTTCACCGTCCCACATTTCGGCCGGTTCGTGCTCGGCAGGCTGGTCGGCTGAGGCAACCGGATGCCCCTAATGGGTGAACAGCCGGAGAGTCGGCGGAGGGTTGTAACAGTGCCCCGGGGTGTTTCGATGACACTGGTAGCCCCGTGATGCTGTTGGACCCCCGACCCGGCAGCCTCACGGGGCCTTCTTATGCCCCCGTGCCGTAGCCGCTGGTGCCCCGCAAGCGCCGCCGACCGCAGCACGTACCCTCTTCGCCGTGCCCGTGCCCGAGAGCAAGCTCGAGATCCAGATGCTGCACGACCGCGTGATGGTGTGCCTGGTCGGTGACGAAGGCGAGCGTCGCAGCAGTGGCGGAATCCTCATCCCGGCAACGGCCCAGGTAGCAAAGCGGTTGTCCTGGGGTGAGGTGTATGGGGTCGGCAACCACGTCCGCACCGTGCAGGTCGGTGACCGGGTGCTGTTCAATCCGGAGGACCAGTACGAGGTCGAGGTGCAGGGCTGCGCATACCTGGTCATGCGGGAGCGGGACCTGCAGGCAGTAGCCACCGAGCGCGCCGAGCACGGAACAGGCCTGTATTTGTGAGGTCACCCGAGAAGCCGGCGCAGCCCGAGCCCTGGCCGTTGTTCGACAACCCCGCCCGAACCGCCCCCGGCGCCACGACCGAGATCCCCCGAATACTGGCGACACCGCTGCACCAGTCCGACCAGAACCGGGCACTGCGCCGCACCGGAATCGCCGTAGCCAGCCTGCTCGGGCTGCTGGCGCTGGCCTACCTCATCGATCTCGGGATGTCCTCCGGCGACGTCCCTCGCGGCGTCACCGTCGCGGGCGTGCCCGTCGGCGGGATTACCCCGGTCGCGGCTGAGCAGCGGCTGCGTGAGCAGCTCGAGCCACAGCTGAGCCATCCGATCACGCTGGAGGCCGGCGACGTCAATGCCACTCTCGACCCTGCGCGGGCCGGTCTCACCCTGGACTGGCCCGCCACTGTCGAGCAGGCGGGCAAGCAGCCGCTGAACCCATGGACCCGCCTGAGCTCGCTGTGGCGGACTCGGGAGATGAGCGTGGTCACCGCCACCGACCGAGGCGCACTCACCGCGGCCCTGCAAGGACTACTCAGCACAACCGACCGGGAACCGATCGAGGGCACCATCCACTTCGAGGGCACGCGGCCGGTCGCGGTCGAACCCCGACCCGGTCAGCACCTCGACGTCGCCGCCACCTCCGACCTCATCCTCGCACGCGGGATCCGCGGTGGCACCGTGCGCGTCCCGGTGACGACACAGCCGGTCCGTACTACCGCCGACGGGGTCCGGGCGGCCCTGCACGACATCGCTGAACCCGCCGTGTCAGCCCCAGTCAAGGTCACCGGTGACGGCCAGGACGCACTACTCATGCCGGACGTCATCGCGACGGCGCTGCGGTTTGCTCCGGACAGCCGGGGTGGCCTGACCACCACCATCGACAATCCCACGGTGATCGCCGCGCTGAACCCCCAGCTCGCCGCCACCCAGAAACCAGGCAAGAACGCCGAGATCCTGATCCAGGGCGCCGCGCCGATGGTACTGCCCTCGGTCGACGGCCGCGGCATCGATTGGGCCGCCAGCCTGCTGCCGCTGCTCGACGTGCTGCACAACTCCGGACCGCAGCGCTCCCTGGCGGCCAGCTACGTGACGCTGCCACCGACGCTGAGCACCGCGCAGGCCACTGCGCTCGGAATCACCACCCAGATCGCCACGTTCAGTACCGGCGGATTCGCCACCGACTCCGGTGTCAATATCCGCCGGGTCGCAGAACAGGTCAACGGTGCGATCCTGCGGCCGGGAGAGACCTTCAGCCTCAACGGGTACACCGGCCCGCGTAACGCCGCGACCGGCTACGTCGACGCCGGCATCATCGACCACGGCCGCCCGGGCCGGGGCATCGGCGGCGGCATCTCCCAGTTCGCCACCACGCTGTACAACGCCACCTACTTCGCGGGCCTGACCGACGTCGAGCACAAAGAGCACAGCTACTACATCAGCCGCTACCCCATGGCTCGGGAGGCGACCGTGTTCGAGGGCGCCATCGACGTCAAGGTCCGCGACGACTCACCCACCGGCATCCTCATTCAGACTCTGTGGACTCCGACCTCGATCACGGTGACGCTCTGGGGCACCAAACACGTCGACGTAGAGTCGATCACCGGGCCGCGTACTGACTTCATCGACCAGAAACCCGAGACCGTCACCGGCCAACCGTGCACCCCCACCCAAGGCGAGCGCGGCTTCACCGTCACCGACACCCGCGTGATCCGCGACGCCAAAACCCACGCCGAAATCACCCGCCACACCCGCAAAGTGGTCTACGACCCAGAACCCCAAGTCATCTGCGCACCGTGACCCGCCGACCGCATTCAGCGGGCTTAGCGGGGTTATTGACACCTCGTTTACCCCGCTGAGCCCGCTGAATGCGGTTAAAAGGCTTCTTCGGGGACGTCCATGAGGCTGTTGTCGGTGGATTCGACGATGGCGCGGCGAGACGTCAGTTCGGGCAGGATGTTGCGGGCGAAGAACGCCGCCGCGGAGATCTTGCCCTGGTAGAACGCCTCATCTCGGCCGGTCACCTCGCCGGCCAGCGCGGTCAGCGCCACCTCGGCCTGGCGCAACAGCAACCAACCGATCAGCACGTCGCCAGTGCTCATCAACAGGCGCACGGTCTGTTGGGCGACCTTGTAGGTGTTGCGCGGATCCTGCTGCGCCGACATCACAAAGCCGATCATGGCGCCGAGCATCGCCTGCAGATCAGCCAGCGCGGTGGCCAGCAACGCCCGTTCCTCCTTCAGCCGGCCGTTGCCGCTGCCCGCGTCCAGGAACGCTTGGATCTCCTTGTTGAGGTGCCCGACCGCCTGACCGCCGTCGCGGACGATCTTGCGGAAGAAGAAGTCCTGCGACTGGATGGCCGTCGTGCCCTCGTACAAACTGTCGATCTTCGCATCTCGGATGTACTGCTCAATGGGATAGTCCTGAAGGAAACCCGATCCGCCCAGCGTCTGCAACGACAGGGTGAGCATTTCATAAGCCCGCTCGGAACCGACGCCTTTGACGATGGGCAGCAGCAGATCGTTGACCCGGGTGGCCATCTCGGCATCCGCGCCGCCGATCTCGACGGTGTCCTGATAGCTCGCGGTGTAGAGGTACAGGGCACGCAGGCCCTCGGTGTAGGCCTTCTGCAGCATCAGCATCCGGCGCACGTCGGGATGGTGGGTGATCGTCACTCGCGGGGCGGTCTTGTCGTGCATCTGAGTGATGTCGGCGCCTTGCACTCGCTGCTTGGCGTACTCCAGCGCGTTGAGGTAGCCGCTGGACAGCGTCGCGATCGCCTTGGTGCCGACCATCATCCGGGCGTACTCGATCACCTGGAACATCTGCGCGATGCCGTTGTGCACGTTGCCAAGCAGCCAGCCGACCGCCGGGATTCCGTGCGCGCCGAAGGTGAGCTCGCAGGTGGTGGAGACCTTGAGACCCATCTTGTGCTCGACGCCGGTGACGAACACGCCGTTGCGGGCGCCGAGCTCGCCGGTGTCTGTGTCGAAGTGATACTTCGGCACCAGGAACAGCGACAGGCCCTTGGTCCCCGGCGCTGGGGTGATGCCGGGTCCTTCCGGCCTCGCCAACACCATGTGCATGATGTTGTCGCTGAGATCGTGCTCGGCCGAGGTGATGAAGCGCTTGACGCCCTCGAGGTGCCAGGACCCGTCGGGCTGCTGGATCGCTTTGGTGCGCCCGGCGCCGACGTCCGAGCCGGCGTCAGCCTCGGTGAGCACCATGGTCGAGCACCAGCCTTTGTCGATCATGAATTGGGCCCAGCGCTGCTGCTCGGCGGTGCCGTTGCTGTGTATTACGTAGGCCATGCTGGGACCGCTCATGTACATGAACACCGCTGGGTTGGCGCCCAGCATCAGCTCCGACGCGGCCCAGCGCAACGTGGGCGGCGCACCGAAGCC
>JAICHZ010000207.1 GCA_025924655.1 Pseudonocardiaceae bacterium
GGCTGCTGCTGTCCAAGCCTGATCTGTTGCTGCTCGATGAGCCCACCAATCACCTGGACGCGGAGAGCGTGTTGTGGTTGGAGCAGTTCTTGGCGAGTTACCCAGGTGCGGTGCTGGCGGTCACCCACGACCGGTATTTCCTCGACAACGTTGCTCAGTGGATCCTTGAGCTCGATCGCGGTCGGGCCTACCCCTACGAGGGCAACTACTCCACCTACCTGGAGAAGAAGGCCGACCGGCTCGCGGTCGCGGGCCGCAAGGACCAGAAGCTGCAGAAGCGCCTGCGCGACGAGCTCGCCTGGGTGCGATCGGGGGCAAAAGCCCGGCAGGCCAAATCCCGAGCCCGACTGCAGCGTTATGAAGAGATGGCAGTCGAAGCCGAGCGCAGCCGCAAGCTGGACTTCGAGGAGATCCAGATCCCCGCGGGGCCGAGGCTGGGCAACGTAGTTGTGGAGGTGTCACACCTGGACAAGGGCTTCGATCATCGCGTCTTGATCAAGGATCTATCCTTCACGCTGCCCCGCAACGGCATCGTAGGCGTGATCGGTCCCAACGGCGTCGGTAAGACCACCTTGTTCAAGACCATCGTCGGTTTGGAGAATCCCGACTCCGGCACCGTCAGGGTTGGCGAGACGGTAAAGCTGTCCTACGTTGATCAGGAGCGAGCGGGCATCGATCCGAACAAGACGGTGTTCGAGGCGGTGTCTGACGGTCTCGACTACATCCAGGTCGGTAATACCGAGATGCCGTCCCGGGCGTATGTCGGCGCCTTCGGGTTCAAGGGGCCTGACCAGCAGAAACCGGCCCGGGTACTGTCCGGCGGCGAGCGCAACCGGCTTAACCTTGCGCTGACTCTCAAGCAGGGGGGCAATCTGATCCTGCTCGACGAGCCGACCAACGACCTCGACGTCGAGACGCTGGGTTCGCTGGAGAACGCGTTGGAACACTTCCCCGGCTGCGCAGTAGTGATCTCCCACGACCGATGGTTCCTAGACCGAGTCGTGACCCACATTCTCAGCTGGGAGGGAACAGACGAGAATCCCGCATCCTGGTTCTGGTTCGAAGGCAACTTCGAGGCATACGAGCAGCACAAGATCGATCGGCTCGGAGCGGAGGCAGCACGACCACATCGTGTGACGTACCGCAGACTGACCCGAAATTGATGGGGCAGCAGGCGACCGGTGATCGGGAACGTCGATGGGGGTGGGAGGTGAGCAGCACGGCGCGCGAAGGGATCCGGACCGGCATGGCGCCCAGCGGAGGCGAGGCCGCGTCACTGGTGGAGTCGGCAATGCTCTTGCGCTGGCGCGCGCCAGAGCTGGCGCTGCTGTTGGCCGATCGAGCGGTGACCGCTGGGCAGGACGACAAGCTGGCCGTCCTGCAGGCAGACCACCTCGCGGTTTTCGCGCTTAACCGTCTCGGTCGGCACGGGGAAGCGGCGCATCGGCTCTTCCCAGCGATTCGAGACGCCGAGACTCCGCCGGGGCTGCGGCATGAACTGCACGTGGAGCTTGCGCACTGTGCGGTCGCGCTAGGTGAATCCGCTACCGCGCTCGGTGCGGTGCGGGCGGTGCTCGCCGCCGGCGATGATGTTGCTCCAGTGCTCAGGGCCGGTGCCCTCGTCGCCGTGGCCGAGGCGTCGGCCGCGCTCGGCCGAGATGATCTGGCTACCTCTGCCCTCGACGAGGCTGACGAGCTTTACCGCGAGGACCCGAGTCTCGACCACGACACCGCTCTGCTGTTGCGGGCTGCAGTCCGGGCGGTGGATGCGGCACGTCACCGCCGCCGCGAAGAGAGCGCAATGGTCGAGGCGAAAGCTAGGGAAGGCCGCGACCTGCTGGCTGGCCTGGCCGATCCTGAGCATGACAGCGGCGAGGTGAGCGCGCGGCTGATGCTCGAGATAGCGCTCGCCCTGCTGGATCGTGGTGCCGGCGACGCCGCCATGCAGGAAGTACGGCCCTTGCTGCGCCGTCCGGTGCGCGCCGCCGCGGCCGCGGCGGTCGGCCGGTTGCGCCTGGCGCTGGCCACTCGGGTGCACCTCGCCGAAGGTCGCCATGAGGCGGCGCTGACCCTGCTCGCCGACGCGGTCGAGGGTGCTCAGCGATATGGGGTGGACGTCGTGCTCGGGGAATGTCTTGAGGGCTTGTCCCACGTGCACGAGGCCCGCGGCGAGTTCGCTGACGCTCTGCATTGCGTGCGCGCCGCCCGTGCAGCGGAAGGCCGGCATCGCCGCGATGTGGAAGCCGCGCGCGGCACGCTGCTGGACAACTGCGGGCCTGCCCGCCGTGAGGAAGCCCGCCTGGTCGCCCAGGTGGCTGCGCTTCTCGGAGATGCCGGGACGGGGTGTGCCGCCGGATCCGAAGCGGACACCAGTCCGCTGAGCGTCGAGGCCGGGGTCGGCAGTGCCGCCCAGCAGACCGATCCGGAGCCTCTTGAGGCGGAGATCGCGCAAGCCGACTCCGCTGAGGCGAAGGTCGGTGAGGCCGAGGTGCTTGAGGCGGGAATTGCGCAAGAGGAGGTCATTGAGGCGGGGCTCGGTGAGGCGGAGGCTTCGGAGCAGGTCGCCGAGGAGCAGGTAGCTGAGGAGCAGGTAGCCGAGGCGGAGCCTCTTGGGCAGATCGCCGAGTCGCAGATCGCTCAATCGGCCCCTGCTACTCCCGTGGTCGGATCGCCAGTGCCACCGTCGGTTGCCGAGGAGCCGATTCCAGTATCTCCAGAAACCGCGGCCGGCGAGTCGTCGAGTGGGATCGATTCATGGCCGGCCGGGGCGCGGCACCGCAGCGGTGCCGGCGCCCTGGTATCGGTAAGCGATCTGCTGCCCGCGTCGGCGTTGTCGGCAGGCCGCTCTGGCCGGCGTCGCGCGGAGGACCGCGCAGCCGAGACGCCCACAGCTGAGATAAGTCAGATCGGTGACGTTGACCCAGAACCGAGCGGCGCGGGCGATCGAGGAGCTGCGGACCGATCGGACGAACCACCCGTTCCTCTCGTGATCTATCCGTCGCCACACCAGCCCCCATCGGAGTCGTCGGCCACGTTAGAGCGCGCAGCCACCGATGACGCCCCGTCAGAAGAGCCCGGGAATTCTTCGCAGACACTGCGTGAGTTGCCGGTGACGGGGCCGCCGCCCGCTCCGACGCCCCGCGCACTGGACTGGCAACCCGCGGATGAGGATGAAGCCGGTGACGAGGCTCAGATGGGCCTAGGTGATCTGCTCGCTGAGGCACTCGCCGCATACCAGGAAAGCCGTGATATCCACGCTGGTGCCCGATCCGCTGGGATGCGCAGCGATGACGGTTCAACCACAGCTGACGCCGAGTTCGACGTGTCCCGCTACCCTGGTTTGAGAACGGGCCGGACGGCTGGCCTCGCGCTAGCCCCCAAGCCAATCGACGCGAATTCGGGCGGACCGGATTCGGTCGATGCAGACGCAGACGATCCTGCGGCAGCGGTCACCAACCCGCTGCTGCGGCTGCCAAACCTGACTGCCGAACCACGATGGGGTTCCGCCTGAGACGGCTCGCCGATCCGCAGCTGGCGACTGGTGAAGGTGGTTGTGGAAGCGGCCTTGCTCGTAGGTGACAGAGATTTCGTCAGTCGACCTAGAAGGCGGCTCGGGAGCCGACCGGAGGTGGGTACTTGGCGATATTCAGTACGGACGTCGCGGTGCGCTGGTCGGACATGGACGTCTACGGGCACGTCAACAACGCAAGAGTGGTCACGCTGCTGGAGGAGGCGCGCACCGAGCTACTTTTCGGTGAAGGAGCTCGGCGCGGTGCCCACACCCTGGCCGCGGGTGTCGTCGTCGTCGAGCTGTCGGTCCGCTACCGGCAGCCCCTGGTGTATTCGGCGAGCCCGGTGCAGGTGCGGTTGTGGGTCAGCGAGCTGCTGGCCGCCTCATTCACCCTGGACTACGTCGTGGCGGGCCCTGTCGGCGATGCAGTCACCGCGCGCACGCAGCTCGCTGCGTACGACACCGCCGCGCAACGACCACGGCGGTTGACGCCCGCTGAGCGGGAATTTCTAGCAGGGTTCCGAGACGGGGGTAGTGGTGGCTGAACTGTGCATTCCGGATCCAACCGAGCGGGACGATCTCGCTGCCTTCGTGGCCCGCGCCGTGCGGCTGGACCGCGGTGCGATGGTGCGACTGAGGGATGGGGACGGCCGGGTGCACGCCTGGGTCGATACCCCGTTCGACACGCTGGTGACTCGCTCAGTGCGGGGAGTGGTGCGTCCTGGTGATATCACCGTCAGGAGCACGGATCTGCTGGCCGCGGTGGCAGTGGTGGGCGCTGCGGTGTCCGACCCTGGCCGGGCGCAGGATGCGCTCTGGCGCTGCGCGTTGCCGCCGGAACAAGGCTGGTGTGCGGTGGATCAGGTACCCGCTGACGTGCTCGCCGAGCTCACCGATCAGGGTGCTGCCGTCGCCAGGGACAACCCCGGTCCACACGGCTCGCCGCCCGCCGCATTGCTGGACCAGAAGGTGATCACCGTCAGTGGGGCCGGATTCGAAGTGGGAGTGCCGCTGCGCTGCCTGTTCGCCCTGTCGGGGATGGGCTTCGTGGGAACCTCCGGCGTGAGCGAGACCGTCCGGGTCTCGGCCACCGACTCATGGCTGCGGCTGGATGCCCGCTACGGTGCCGTGCTGCGCCGCCGGCACGCTGCGCTCGCGCTGCTGGTCTGATCTGATCACACCAGCCAGACGGCGGTATCGGGCGGCAGGGCATCGCCGCTGGGCGGAAGCGGGCCACTGGCCAGCAGCACCTGTCCCGGTGGCAGTGATACCTGATTGCCGGAGGTGTTCAGGCCGCAGATCAGCCCGCCGCCCTTACGGCGGAAAGCCAGGCATCCGGGCGGTGCGCCGTACCATTCCAGCTCGGCGCCGCTGAACGCGTTGTGACCCTTGCGCAGTTCCAGGGCCTGCCGGTACAGCGACAACGTCGACGTCGGATCCTCCAGCTGCGCTTCCACGGTGTGGCCACCCCAGTCAGCGGGCATCGGCAGCCAGGTGCCGGGGCTTGCGCTGAATCCGTACGGCGGGACGCTGCCCTGCCAGGGCAGCGGGACCCGGCAGCCGTCGCGCCCACGTTCGGTGTGCCTGGAGCGCCGCCACACCGGATCCTGCAGCGCCCAGTCGGGCAGTTCGACGTTCGGCAGACCCAGCTCGTCGCCGTTGTAGAGGTACACCGGTCCGGGCAGGGCGAGCTGCACCAGCGCGAGCGCCCGGGCGCGGGCCAGGCCGACCTCGCCTCCGCCGTAGCGGGTCACCGGACGAACCGAATCGTGGTTGGAGATCGTCCAGGTGGCCGGTGCGGGACTGTCCTGGACAGCCATCAGGGAGTGCTCGATGGCCGCACGGACGCTGCCGGCGTCGAAATCGGCCTCCAGCAGCCGGAAGTTGAACCCCAGATGGAGCTCATCGGGGCGGATGTAGCGGGCGAACGCGGCGTCATCGGTGACCCAGATCTCGCCGATCGCCATCCGTGCCGGATATTCATCGATCACTTTGCGGATCATCCGGTGGATGTCGTGCACACCGTCAGCGTTGAAGCGGGGATCGGCGACGTCGGCGTCGAGCAGACCGGTGCCGACCTCGATCGGCTGCGGCATGTCAGGCAACCCAGCAGGTTTGGCCATCCCGTGGGCGACGTCGATGCGGAAGCCGTCCACTCCACGGTCCAGCCAGAACCGCAGGGTCCGTTCGAGATCGGCGGCTACCTCCGGGTTGTCCCAGTTGAGGTCTGGCTGCTCGGGCGCGAACAGGTGCAGGTACCACTGCCCGGCATCGTTGATCGAGGGGGGCAGTCGGGTCCATGCCGGGCCGCCGAAGGTGCTCGTCCAGTTGTTCGGCGGTCGCGACCCGCTGAATCCGGAACCGTCGCGGAAGACGTAACGGCCTCGCTCGGGGCTGCCCGGCGCTGCCGCGACGGCCGCCTGGAACCATTCGTGCCGGTCAGAGGTGTGATTGGGTACCAGATCGATGGTCACCCGCAGCCCACGCTGGTGAGCGTCGGCGATCAGCCGATCGAAGGCGTTCAGATCGCCGAACAGCGGGTCGACGGCGCGCGGATCGCTGACGTCGTAGCCGTGGTCGACCATCGGGGAGCTGAAGAACGGAGTGAGCCACAGCGCGTCCACGCCGAGCAATTCCAGATAACCCAGCCGGCTGCGAACGCCCTCCAGATCGCCGACGCCGTCACCGTCGGCGTCGGCGAAAGAACGGACGTAGATTTGATAGAACGCGGCACCTCGCCACCAGGCCTCGTCGTCAGTCATTCGGCGGTCGTCGGCGCGTCGCACAGGGTCAATCTTGCCACTGGAGTCCGGGGTGACCGTCGCACCTTAGGTCAAAGAATTCACCAGGCTGTTCGCCGCCATCTGCAGGTAATTCCAGAGCACGGCTCGGTGAGCCTCATCAAGGTCGGCTTCGTCTACTGCGATGCCCATGCAACGTAACCAGGCGTCGCGTTCGGTCGGCCCGATCCGGAACGGGACGTGCCGCATCCGCAGCCGCGGGTGTCCCCGCTGCATCGAGTAGGTGTGTGGCCCACCCCAGTACTGCACGAGGAACATTCGCAACCGCTCCTCGGCAGCACCGAGGTCCTCGTCCGGGTACAGGGGGCGCAGCACCTCATCCTTGGCCACCAGCTCATAGAAACGGCCGACGATCCGGCGGAACGTCTGCTCGCCACCGACGGCCTCGTAGAAGTTCTCCGGCGCAGCCATCCCCCCATCTTGCCTTGCTCGGCCA
>JAICHZ010000208.1 GCA_025924655.1 Pseudonocardiaceae bacterium
CCACTGGTCGGGACGCCACGGTGCTGGCGGTGCTGGCCGTATGGGTGGTCATCGGTGGGATCACCTCCGACGACGGCTACATCCTGACGATGATCCGCACCCGCGCGGACATGGGCTACATCGGCAATTACTACCGGTGGTTCAACGCCCCCGAGGCGCCGTTCAGTTGGCCCTACGAGCTGTATGCGCTGTGGTCGCAGATCAGCACGGTGCCACCCTGGCTGCGGCTGCCCTCCTTCGCGATGGGTGGGGTCAGCTGGATGCTGATCAGCCGTGAGGTGATGCCCCGGCTGGGTCGGGAAGTCCGCCGCAGCGCCGCCGCGGGATGGGCCGCCGCCGCGGTGTTCCTGGCCTTCTGGCTGCCCTACAACAACGGCCTGCGCCTCGAGCCGGTGGTCGCCATCGGTTCACTGCTCGCGCTGTGTGGGGTGGAGCGCGCGGTGGCCACCCGCCGGATGTTGCCGCTGGCGTTGGCGCTGCTGGCGGCAGCGTTCACGGTGGCCGCGACACCCACCGGTTTCATCGCGATCGCACCGTTTTTGGTGTCACTGCGGCCGCTGGTGCGCCTGGTGCGCCAAAACATCGCGGTCTCTGGCCGGGCGGCGGTGCTCGGGCCGATCCTCGGTGCCGGCCTGCTGGTGCTCGTGGTGTGCTTCGCCGACCAGACGCTGGCCGGAGTGCTGGAAGCGTCCCGGATCCGCACCGAGATCGGTCCCAACCTGTCCTGGTTCCAGGAGCCGCTGCGCTACGAGGAGCTGTTCAGCAACCTGCCCGACGGTGCCTTGGCCCGTCGCTTCCCAGTTCTGCTGTTGCTGCTGTGCCTGGGGACCACCGGGGTGGTGCTGTTGCGCCGGGGCCGCATCCCGGGCGCTGGTCTGGGCCCGAGCCGCCGGTTGATCGGCACCGCGGGGACGTCGCTGGTGCTGCTGGCGTTGACGCCGACGAAGTGGACGCACCACTTCGGGGCGTTCGCCTCGATCGGTGCCGCACTCGCCGCGCTGACCGCGTTGGCCACCAGCTCCAGCGTGCTGCGCTCGGCGCGTAACCGGTGGTGGTTCCTGTCCGGGCTGCTGCTGATCCTGGCGATGTCCTCGACCGGACCCAACGCACCGTGGTACGTGTCGCAGTACGGGGTGCCTTGGTATGACAAACCGCCCTCGGTGCACGGCATCCAGGCGAGCACGCTGCTGATCGTCGGCGCCGTGCTGGCTGGGTTGATAGCGGTGATCGAGGGGTTGCGGCACGAGCCGGGTGAACCGGTACCATCGCCGCCGCAACGGCGCCACGGGCGGCGCCGCGCCCTGCTGATAGGGTCAGCTCCGCTGGCGGTGTTCTGCGGCCTGCTGGTGCTCGCCGAGGTCGGCGCCATGGCCAAGGCGATTTACAAGCAGCGCCACGGCTACAGCATGGGCGCAGCCAACTTCGCCGAGATCACCGGGCACAGTTGCAACCTCACCGACGCGGTGTTGGTCGAGGCCGACCGGCGTGCCGGTGCGCTGCGCCCGCTGCGCACAACGCTGCTCGCCGACATCCCGCTGCAGCGCGGCTTCGAAACCAACCGGTCCCCGCTAGAGCAGGCGTTGCCCGCTATTCCGCCTCCCGGGCTCACCGGCCCCGGGACCACCGACAGGGCGGACAACCAGGGTTCCAGGGGCGACCGCATTCCCAAGCCGGGCGACGACGGGAGCAACCCCGTTGACAAACCGCCGATCGGGCTCGGTGGTGCCGAGATCCCGATCTGGAGCAGCTTCTCCGCCGACACACCCGGCACCGGCATCCTGCGTTCGACCTGGTACGCGCTGCCCCCCGCGGCTCGTCAAGGCACCGCGCCAGTAGTCGTCTCCGTAGCCGGAAAGCTGTCACCCACCACACCGCTGGTCGCCGAGTTCGCCCGCCGCACCGACCGCGGCTTCCGCGTCGTCGACCACATGACAATCGGTGGGCGAGCCACTGCCGACGGGCCGGGATGGCGCGACTACCGCCTCGGACTGGCAGGCCGGGCCTCCGCCGGGGCGGACGCGGTGCGGCTGGTCGCCACCGACGCCGACGTCACCGATGACGGGTGGCTCGCGTTCTCCGCGCCCCGGGTGCCGGTGCTGAGCTCCCTGACCGACCTGGTGGCCCCGACGCCACCAGTGTTCTTGGACTGGCCGGTGGGCTTCGTGCACCCCTGCGTGCGCCCGTTCGCGATCCGCAACGGCATCGCCGAGATACCCCAATATCGGCTGCTGCCCGACAAGATGCTGGCTGACGACAGCAAGAGCTGGTCAGCGGCAGATGCGGGTGGCCCGATCGGCTGGCTGCAGATCCTGGCCACCCAGCAGGAGGTGCCGACCTACCTCAAAGAGAACTGGGACACCGACTGGGGCAAGCTCATGGTGATCCAGCCGCGGGTACCCGACGCTGAGGCACCTGTGCTGCAGACCGGCACCGCCGTGCGAAGCGGCTGGTGGTCTCCCGGACCGCTACGCAGTGGGGGTCAAACGGCCGAGATCTCTCAGCTGGGCCGTTGATTCGACCTCAGGGAATCCTGGGCCCGATATGGGGCCCCTCGCGGAAACGAGGGGGAGGTGTTCCGCGAGGGGCGGCGGATCCGGCTGGGGGTCCCGAACCCGCATGTCTCATTGTGCCACTATTGGTATGCTCCATGCGAGTGATACACCGGCGTGGCGCCTCCGTTATGGTGCGGCGCGTCGCAGTTCCCACCCATCTGGGCGTTTCTAATTGATCAATTTCGGAAGATCACGGTGCGCTGCACGATGAAGTTGATACTCGTAGCGATGCCCTGAGCCACGATGAATGCGCAAGTGATCTCACCGCGGATCGGCGGCAGCAGCGCCAGCATCACCGCGTTCATGCCCACTTGAACGACAAAGGTGATCCCGTACAACGCCATCACCGAGGCGAACTCCCCGCGCCCACCGTTGCCCTGGAAGGTCCACCTGCGGTTGATCAGGTACGCGGTGGTGGTGCCGGCGATGAACCCCAGCGCCTTGGCCAGGTGCACCCACAGGCCGCCGGCCAGCAACGCCTGGTAGCTGCTGTAGTCCACGACGGCGGCGACCCCGCCGACCAGGACGAAACGGGTCAGCTGGGTCGACAGGCGCGACCTCGCCTGCAGCTGCGGTGCGGCCAACCGGGGTCTCCCTTCAGGGTTCCAGCCGGACGTGACCCGGTCCGAGCAGGGTACCGACAGCAGCGGCCGGTTACCCTCGCGCGGTGCTTGCGGCCGCCGACGTGCAACGCTCCGTGACGTCCCGGGTGGGCGTGCTCGCGGGGCTGGCCGCGCTGACCCTCGTCGCGGCGGTCGGGGTGTTGCTGGCCCCGGTCACCGTCCAGGACCCGGTGGTCAGCTGGCCACCGGCCGGTCAGCCGGCGCGCTCGACGGTGCTGCCGCTGGTGCCCTACCGACCGTTGAGCCTGACTGCCCGGGTGCCGTGCGAGGCGCTGTCCGCGCTGGCCCGCGAACCCAATGGCGGCGACGCGCTGCGCACCCTGCCCACCACCGCCGGCAAGCCGGGCCAGCTCAGCCAGGGCCTGGTCGTCGCGATCCACGGCGGCGTCGTGCGGGTGACCGCCTCGGGGGCGACGGTGTTGCGCGAGGAGCTGCCGGTCGGCGGGTGTACCTACCGGGTACTGGCCGACGCCGGCGGCGTGCGGGTACTGCGCGACGGCGTGCGGCGAGGCTTCGCTTCGGTGCAGGTACCGGAGGTCAGCGAGCTGGCCACCGAGCTGGACGGCCAGCCGGTGGCTGCGGGGTTGGCGGTGTCGCTACACCCCGATGCCCGCTACGAGTCCACCCCGACAGCGCTGAAGACCGGACTGCTGGTGACCTGCGCCGCGGCCCTGCTGATGCTGCTCGGATTGGCCTGGCGGTGGTGGGGCGGGCAGCCGGTAACCGCTGCGCCCGCGCGACTTCGCCTACACGTCGCTGACGCCGTGCTGGTGGTCGTCTCGGCGATGTGGGTGCTGCTGGCTCCGACGAACTTCGACGACTCGTGGTACATGCAGATGGCCCGCGGTGCCAACGCCTCCGGCTCGGTCGGCAACGCGATCTACATGTTCAACGTCACCGAGAACCCCTTCGTGGCCAGCCAGTACGTGCTACAGCTGTGGGGCTCGCTCGGCGGGTGGGGCCTGGCGTGGATGCGACTGGTGCCGCTGGCCTACGGGCTGCTCACCTGGCTGCTGCTGCGGTTGCTGCTCGTTGCGGGTTTCGGTCGGGAGCTGGGCACCAGCCGGGCTACCTGGGCGCTGTTGGTGGCCTACCTGCTGTGGTGGCTGCCCTACGGGATGACGCTGCGGCCCGAACCACTGATCGTGCTGCTCACCGCTGCGACGCTGCTGCTGGCGGAGCTGGCCCGGCGACGCCGCTCGGTCGGCGTGCTGGCCGCCGCCATCGCCAGCGCCGCGCTGGCGATGGCGGTCTCCCCGTCCGGGCTGGTCGCCATCGCGCCGCTGGTGCTGGCGCTGCCGTGGCTGTGGCGGTGGCTGCGCGCCCAGCGCACCTCCGCGCGGGTGGCCGCAGTGCTGCTGCTGGCCGCCGCGAGCACCAGCCTGGTACTGGTGGGATTCGCCGACGCCACGCTGGGCGACGTGCTGGAGTCCGCCGCGGTGCACCGGTACTACTACCAGACGTTCTCCTGGTACCAGGAGAACGTCCACTACAAGACGATCCTGAGCTTCGAGGATTCCAGCCAGTGGGCCCGCCGAGCGCCCGTGGTGCTGACAATCGCCACCCTCCTGCTCCTGGCTCTGAACCGCGCACCTGCAGCGTCAGGCAGCGACGGCAGCGGTGATCCGGTGCGGCGGATGCTGGTGAGCAGCGCGGGGTGCTCGGCGTTGGCGTTGGCGCTGCTGGCGCCGACGCCAACGAAGTTCGTCAACCATTTCGGGGCGGCGGCGGCCGCGCCCACGGTATTGCTCGCCGCCGCTCTGCTGCGCTCCCCGCTGCTGGCCGCGGTGCAGTCTGGTCTGCGGCGCCATCGGGCCAGCGCCATCGCAGCCACGGTGGGGACAGCGCTGATGATCGGTGCGGTGTCCTGGAGTTTCGCCGGGCCCAACCTGTGGCGGCCCTACTCCGACCGCGGCCAGCCCTTCGGCAACCATCTCACCGCGTCCGCCGACCACCCCGACCTGGTGGGGATGCGACCGAAGCTGGGACCCGTGCAGCTGGCAAACCCCCTGGTCTGGGTGGCGGTCGCGGTGGCCGCGGGCGGGTGGATGTGGTGGCGGCGGCGCCACGGTCGGGACTCGTCGCTGACGCCCGACCGGGCGGTGTTGGTCACCGGCTCGACGGCGATGGTCGTGATGATCATCGTGGTGTTCTGGTGGGCCCCGTTGCGTCAGTACCCGGGCTGGTCGGTGGCCCTGTCGGCGGTTCGGTCGGTCCACGGCGAGCCATGCACACTGGCCGATTACGCGCAGGTCCTCGTCGACACCCCGGCGCAACCGGTGCCAGTCGGATCGGCGATCACCGAGGGTGGGTTCGCCGCTGCGGCAAACCGGCCGTTGCCCGAGCCGGTGCCCGCGCCGAATCCGGGCACGCTGGTCTGGCACGACGCGGTGAACACCGACCTGCGCAGTGACCCGGACACAAGCTCGCTGACCAGCCCACCGGGCCTGCTCGTCACGCCGTGGTTCGCGGTGCCCCCCGATGGTGGCACCACCCTGCTGGTCCCGCTGCTCGGCGCTCGAGCCGCCCAGCAACTGACCCTGGAGTACGCCACCGCCGTAGGGCCCAACCCCGCCGTCGCGGGCAGCACGTCGCTGCGACCGGACCCGGCCGTGCCCAGGACCCAGTGGCACCAAGCCGCCGTTGCCCTGGACCGGCTCGGCACGCGGCGACCGTCGAGTGTCCGGGTGGTGATCCGCGACTGGATGGTGACCGATGCCGACAGCTGGCTTGCGGTGGGCCAACCGCGGCTGGCCGGCTGGCGCCCGCTGACGACGTTTATCGCCGGCCGGCCGGTGTACGTCGACCAGCTCACCGCGGCCCTGTTGCCCTGCCTCGACCAGGTCGGCGTGGAGCATGGCATCGCACGGGCGCCGCAGGTGCTCATGCTCAGCGACGAGGATTTCGGCCGGGGCTTCCTGGATCTCGGGTTCGAGCTGCACCGGGGCGGCACTGAGGTGCCGGTGAGCCGCTCCGGCACCGCTGTGCGGATGCCCGCCCGGCTGGTGCCCAGCGGCCCGCCCACATTGCCCTGGGGCCGGGTCGAGCGGGTCGTCTACGACCACCCCGTCGGCCTCATCGACCTACACGTCCACACCATCCGCAGGCCCGGCTGGACCCGCCTCCCCACCCTCGCCGCCAAGACCTACCACGGAACCACCACTGACTGACCCGTGAAGCCGCCGCATGGCAGGTAAGCTCTGCTTGTGACACATACTCCGTCGGAGTGGCCAGGGGTTGAAATCTCTGTCAACGAGCAGGGACGAGTGACGATCCCGGCACAGGTGCGCCGCGCTGCTGGGATCGAGGCTGGAGTGCCGTTGGTGGCATACGTCGAAGACGGCCGGGTGGTGATTGAAACCCGTGAGCAGCTGGCCGACCGCATCCGTCGTGACGTCGCCGCCGCCTGGGCAGGTGGGGGATCAGTGGTGGACGAACTCATCGCCGACCGCCGCGCTGAAGCGA
>JAICHZ010000209.1 GCA_025924655.1 Pseudonocardiaceae bacterium
GATGAGTACTTCCGGATGAGATACCGGCTCCACCGTGGCGCCGCAGCCGTCCTCGTGACGGTGCTGATCTTACTGGGCCCTGGCGTCGTGGCGGCGCTAGCGATGGGGCAACCGGACCGTCCGAATGTGCTGGCTCGGCTGGACCTGTCCAGTGTGTCGCCTCGGATGGTCACCGCCACCAGCGCACCGGTGCTCCGGGTGACCGGCACGGTGGTCAACATCGGCGACCGCCCGATCACCAAACTCGCGGTCCGCTTGCAACGCGACGAGCCGATCACCTCCGACGACGCGGCCGCGCGGGCCGTCGCAGGTGGCGCCGAAGCGCCGCACGTCACCCGATTCCAGCCGATACCGGTCGATCTCGCCCCCGGTCAGAGCACGCCATTTACCCTCGAGGTGCCGCTGCGTGGCGGGGTCGACCTGGAGTCGTTGCAGATCACCGAACCAGGCGTGTACCCGGTGCTGGTCAACCTCAACGGAAAGCCGGACTTCGGCGGCGTCGCGCGGCTGGCGTCGGTCCCACTGCTGTTGCCGGTGCTTGGCATCCCGCCCGCGGATCCAGGTGAACCACCCGGCCCGGTGCTCGCGCAACCCTCGCAGCCGGCCCCGCTGACCGTGTTGTGGCCACTGGCCGCCGCACCCGATCGGCTCCCGAGCGAGCCCGGAGAGCCGGTTCTGCTGCACAGTGACCAGGCCGGAACCGATCCCCTGGCCGCCGACATCGCACCCGGTGGGCGGCTGGACGGCCTGCTCGGCGCGCTGGAACAAGCGGTGCCACCAGGGTCACCGCTGGGCGCGGCGGTGTGCGTGGCGGTGGACCCGCTGCTGTTGGAGACCCTCGACGGGATGAGCCACGGCTACCGGGTGTCTCACCCGGGCGGGATCAGCGACGGCACCGGTGCGCGGGATGCGCGGACCTGGCTTGATCGGCTACGCAGCGCTGTGCAAGGTCGCTGCGTGCTGCCGCTGCCCTATGCCGATGCCGATCTGGTAGCCCTGTCCCGAGCCGGCCTGACCGACCTGGAGGCGCTGGCCACCAGCACCGGCGCGCGGCTTGTGGGTGACCTGCTCGGGGTGCAGCCACTGACCGGGGTGAGCTGGCCGGCCGACCAGATGCTCGACGAGCGAACGCTGGCCGACCTCACCGCCCTGCAGACCCACGCCGTGCTGCTGGACCCGCGCGGCATCATCCCCGCACCGGCGGCCCCAGCCGATGTGGTCAGCCTGGTCGGTGGCACCGCCTCACCCGGCAGCCACGGTGCCGCCCCCGTCGGTGTGCTCGTCGACCCGCTGGTGACCAGCGCGCTGGCCAGCACCACGAACCCGCTGTCCACCCAGGATGGGCTCGGCGCACTGGCCTATCGCGCTGCCAGCGGTCGGCCCGTCGTGCTCGTCCCGCCGCGCCGCTGGCAGGTCCGCGGTACGGAGGCCACCGCGCTGTTGACCGCTGCCCGGCAACTGCAGGCGGCCGGTTTCGTCACCCCTCGTGAGCTGCCGACGTTGGCCGGCACCCATCCAGCCGATGCCGCCGTCGCCCTGACCTACCCGCCACAGGCCGGCGCCGAGGAGATCCCCTCTGCGGTCACCGCGGAGGTCCAGTGGGATCGCAACGTCCTGCGCGATCTCCAGGTGGCCACCGTCTTGGACCCGGCCGCGAATCTGCGGCCGGCCACCTTGCTCGATCCGCTGCGGCTCGGGCTGCTCCGTGGCGTGTCCGCCGCCTGGCGCGGGCTACCCAGCCGGGCCGCTCTGGTCACCAGCGAGGAGAGCAGCCGGCTCGACGACCTGCGCCGATCGGTGCGCATCGTGCAACCACCCGGGACCTATAGCCTGGCGGCCTCGGATTCGCCACTGTTGATCACCGTAAGCAACGAGCTTCCGGTCGGAATGCAGGTGCAGTTGAGCCTGTCGGAGACCGCCGGGCTGCGATCGGGAGAAGTCGGGTTGCAGCTGGTGCCGGCCCGAAGCACCCGGCAGCTGGTCATCCCAGCGAAGGTCAGCCGGGCGGGTCAGTTCAGCGTCGACGTCCGGCTGAGCACCCCGGGCGGCACGCCGCTGGGCGAGCCGAGCACCCTGCAGCTTCGCTCCACCGCATTCAGCAGGGTTACAGTCGCGCTCACCGCGGGCGCGGGTGCCGCGCTGGTTGCGCTGGTCGCCCGCAGGCTCGTGCGCCGAGTACGCCGAAGACGGGAAGCCGGGTGACGTTGGACACCGCGAACCGCACACAGCTGCCGTCCGACGGCCTGCCCACCAACTGGCCCGGAAGTGAGCACAGCAACGGGCAGAGTTCGCTGGCCGCTGCCACTCGCACGATGGCGGTGGCGACCCTGGTCAGCAGGATCACCGGGTTCCTCCGTCAGCTCGCACTCGCCGCAGTACTAGGACTGGGCGTGGTCAGCGACTCCTACACGGTCTCCAACACGTTGCCGGCGATGCTCTACGAGATCCTGCTTGGCGGGGTGCTGACCAGCGTGGTGGTGCCCTTGCTGGTGCGCGCCGCGAAGGAGGACGGCGACCGGGGCGAGGCCTATGTGCAGCGGTTGGTCACCATCGCCTGCGTGGCGCTGGCCGTGGCCAGCGTGCTCGCCATCGCCGCGGCACCGTTGCTGGCCGTGTTGTTCCTGGGCGGCGGCGAGGACGCCAACCCGCAGCTGACCACCATGTTCGGCTATCTACTGCTCTCGCAGATCGTGTTCTACGGCCTATCCGGCCTGTTCGGCGCGATTCTCAATGCCCGCAGCAGTTTCGGGCCGCCGGCCTGGGCACCGGTTCTCAACAACATCATCGTGTTGGTGTCGTTAGGGATCTACGCGCTGGTTCCGGGCGAGATCAGCGTCAACCCAGCCCGGCTTAGCGACCCGAAGTTGCTGGTACTGGGTCTTGGCACGACCGCAGGCATCATCGCTCAGGCGCTGGTGCAGATACCCGGACTGCGCCGGGCCGGCTTTGTCTTCGGCTGGCGATGGGGATGGGACTCCCGGCTGACCCAGGCCTGCGGGATGGCGGCCTGGTTCGTGCTCTACGTGCTCGTCGGCCAACTCGGCTTCGTGGTCACCACCCGGTCGGCAGCGCAGGGCGATCCCGGCGGGGTGGTGATCTACAGCCTGGTCTGGCTGCTCCTGCAGCTCCCCTATGGCGTCCTCGGTTACTCCTTGCTTACGGCGATCATGCCTCGGATGAGCCGCGCGGCGGCCGACGCTGACTGGCGGGGACTGGTCGAGCACCTCTCGGCGGCCAGCCGCTACCTCATCGTGGCGCTGGTACCGATCACCCTGGTGTTCACCCTGGCCGGCGAGCAGATCGGTGTCGCGCTGTTCTCCCTGGGCAAGGCGGGCAGCAATGCCGAGCGACTCGGTACCGCGCTGGCGGTGTCCGCCTTCGGTCTGCTGCCCTACGCGGTGACGATGCTGCAGCTGCGGGTGTTCTATTCGATGGCCGACGCGCGCACCCCGACGATGATCAACGCTGTGATGGTGGCGGTGAAGCTGCCGCTGCTACTGGCTTGCCCGGTGTTCCTCGACGACGCCGATGTAGTGCTCGGGCTCACTGCGGCCAACTCGCTGTCTTGCGTGGTGGGCGCCATGGTCGGGCAGGTGTGGCTGCGCTGGCGACTCGGCCGGGTGGAGACCAAACGCAGTTTGCTAACCCTGCGCAACTGCCTGGTGAGCGCAGTGCCCGCGGTGGGCGCTGTGCTCGCCCTGCGCGCCCTGACCGACTTCAACGGCGTGGCCGGCGCCTGGCTTGACTTGGTGCTCACGACGGTGATCGTCGGCGTCGTGATGGGCCTCGCTTTGATCGTCCTTCGGACGCCAGAGCTCACCGATGCGCTGCGCTCCCCAGTCTTCGCGCGGTTGCGTCCGCTCGCCGGCTCGGCCGGTGGTCCTCGATCGACTAGCCCTCGGGAGCCGTAGGATTGACAATTCCCGAGGAGGCACGCGTCCGAACAGCCGTGGTGTCCGCAACGACCGAAGTGTCCTGCGGAATCTCGCCGTCCGGCACGGCCCAGGGAGGGTGAGATCACCGTGAGCGAGTCGGCGGGGACAGGGCCACACCGGTCCGATCCCTCTTCGCCGACTCCCGGAGGTGTTCTCGGTCAAGGTCGTTACCGGTTGCTGGCTGAGTTCGGCCGCGACGACCGCTGCGGGGCCCTGCTGTGGCGAGGCCGTGACCTGATGCTGGAGCGCGACGTCGCGCTGACGTTGTTCATCGCTGCACCACAGCGCCCCGCGGAGGTCACGCTGATCCGTACCGCCGTCGCGCGGGCGTTGCGGTCGGCTCGCCTGGACACACCGGGCGCAGCGCGGATGCTCGATGTGCTGGAACCGGTGCCCGGTGACGGCCCGACCGTCGCGGTGATCGTCGCCGAATGGACGCCGGGTTGTGCCCTGGTCGACCTGCTGGATAGCGGCCCGCTGCCGCCGTCGGTGGCGGCCGGCGTGCTGGTGCCGTTGGCTGGTGCCGTCGACGCGGCCCACAGCGCGGGTCTGGTTCTCGGCTGCGACCATCCGGACCGGATCCGGGTGAGCACCGACCGGCAGGCACGCCTCGCCTTCCCGGGGCCGCCCGCGTCAAGCGGGTCCCGAGACGACATCCGCGGCCTGGGTGCGATGCTGTACCTGCTGCTCACCGGGTGTTGGCCACTGCCAGACGGACCATCTGGCCTGCCGCCGGCACCGCTGGGAACGGACCGGTTGCCGATCAGTCCGACGACCCTGCGACCCGAGGTGCCGGTGGAGTTGTCCACCCTGGCGCTGCGCTGCATCGCCGGCCCAGGTACCGGCGGCGGCGTACACACCGGATCCGCCGTACGCCAGGTGCTCGAGCTCAATGCCGTGACCGCTGACGAGGATTTCTTCTCGGTAGGCGACGGCGGCGGCCGGGTCCGGCGCCCGATCGATCCGCGCCGGGCGCAGCAGCTACGCCGGATGAAACTGGGCGCGTCGATGACGGTGCTGGGCGTCGCCACCCTGTCGATTCTCGGCTACGCCGGCATGCAGGTCGTCTCGGTGTTCACCGACACCGGAGGCGCGCCGTTGGTCATCGCCGGCAGCCCGCCGGCTGCACCGAACAACGCTGGCGGCAAGCCGGCGGTGCTGCCCGCGTCGGCCACGCCAGTGCAAGTCAAGACCTTGTCTGTCTATGACCCTTCTGGACTCGGTAGCCCGGACCACCAGAAGGACGTCGGCAAGCTGCTCGATGGCAACCCGCGCACCGGGTGGTCGACTGACTCGTACTTCCAGCAGTTCCCGATCTACAAAAAGGGGCTCGGCGTGATGCTGAGCTTCCAGATGCCCATCGCGGCGGCCTCAGTGACGGTGGTGTCGCCGAGCCCCGGCACCGTGCTCGAGATCCGCACCGCGACATCCCCCAATGCGCGGCTGGAACAGACCACCCTGGTCGGCACCGCCACCCTCAGGGCCGGCAGCACCCAGATCCCCCTGCGGGCCGGGCCACCCACGCGATACCTACTGGTGTGGATCACTACCCTGAGCGGCACTAAAGATCACCACCAGTCACAGCTCACCGAACTCAACGTCCAGCAGCGCGCCACCTGACGCTTTCACGGCGTCTCACCCGGTTACCCACTTCGCAGGATGTCTCTGGTGATCTCCAGCTGACCGCGATGCTGGGCAAGCTCCTCGTAGATATGCAGCAGGGCGCCGCCCTGAGTGCGGGCCAGCGGCAGCGTGGAGTCCCTGTCGCGCGGAGAGCCGCGCGGCGGACTGAACGGGTCGAGCTCGGTGATGTCGGCGCGCAGTTGCTGGCGGGCGCGCTCCGCGCGCTGGGTGAGTTCAGCGACGCCGCCGGTGGCCCGGAACTCAGCAGGTCGGTCCCGCACGACGGTACGGCCAGCAACGATCTCGCCGCCCCAGTACTCCATGACGCCCAGACAGTGGGTGAGGATCGCGAACGGCGAGTTGGCTCCGGGCAGGTCGGGTCGGCGATTGGCCAGATCGTCACCGAGATCGCTGACGATGCGCACCATCGCGTCGAGCGCATCATCTACGTAGTACAGGAAGTCGTCGATCGAGATCATGCCGGCAGCCTCGCAGACCGGATCGCAGCGGTTCAGGGCGCGCGTGAAGACCACCTTCGCCTGCCCGGTGCCGTTGTAGTTCGGCATGGGTGCGCTGACGTCGAAGCCAGGTCATCGATCGAAGCAGGCTTGCCGGGATGCCGCAGCTGGTCAATAGTGCGTTACCGCTGGTGGGTGTCTTGGGGTCCCTAACGTGGGGGGTTGTCAATCCCCTAATGCGGGTGGTTGAGAACCCGGTGCGTTCCCCGATGGCGGCCCGCTGTGTGGTCCCTAGGTTTGCTCTCACCCCGCTGGGCAGCCCGCCTGGCGCCTCCGTCAAGGAGCTTAAGAGCGATGAACGTGACTCAGAGCCTGCTGGATTTCATTCTTAACCTGATGCGCAACGACGACGCCAAGGCGGCGTTTGTGTCCAACCCGGACCGGGCGTTGGCTGATGCGGGGCTGAGCAATGTGTGCAGCGAAGACGTTTCTGATGCGATGTCTTATGTCGCTGAGTATCACCCGGTGACCTTCGTCGGTGGGGACCGCAGCTATGACGTGGGGGACACGCGGGTGTCCCAGCACGCCAGCAGCCAGCAC
>JAICHZ010000210.1 GCA_025924655.1 Pseudonocardiaceae bacterium
CCAGACCGCGAACGGCAGCCAGATCCGTTCCACCTCCGCCTTGCTCAACCCGGAAAGGTCAGCGACCAGCACCGCCACCGCGGTCGCCGCGCACACCAGCACCAGGATGCGCGGCTGACCCTGCCCCGGGGCGAACACCCGCCGCAGCCCGGCCACCCCGGCCGGCCCGAGCACCACCACCAGGCACGCCAGGTCGGCCCACACCCAGTAGCCGTACGGGCGCACCAGCCCGTACTCCCCCGGCTGGTAGTAGCGCAAGGTGACCTGCCGGTAGCCGTCGAGCCACCAGAAGCCCGCGGCAGCGAAGGCGGCCACCACCGCGGCCACCCCTGCGCCGGCCACCAGTAGCGGGGCCACCCGGCGAGCGGCGACCGCGACGGCCACCGGGAGCAGCCCCGCCAGCACGAGGCCGTAGGACAGGAACAGGGTCGCGCCCAGCAGCAACCCGCCGGCTGCGGACACCGCGACAGCCGTGATGTCGAGCCGTTGCCGGGTGGCGCCGATGGCGAGCAAGGCCACTCCCCAGGCCAGCACCCCAGCGAACAGACCGTCGGCGGACACCCCGATCCAGATCACGCCGGGCAGCAGTACCCCGAACGGCAACGCGGCCCGGGCGAAGACGTCGGCGCCCAGAGCCCGCAGTGTGACCGCCACCGCGACCGCAGCCGTCGAACCGACCACCACGCACAGCAGCGCCGCCGGTACCCCGCCGGGCAGCCCGATCCGGTCGAGGCCGACGAAGACCAGCAGCGCCCCGGGGGGATGCCCGGCGACGTGCGTGGTCCACGACTCGGGCCGCAACCCGGGGATCCGTTCAGCGAAGGTCCGCAGCAAGGTGGCGACGTCGCCGACTCTCGGGACGTCGTGCAGGTACTCCGTGTCGGTGGTCAGACGATCGGTCACCCCTAGCTCCCACCCGTCGATCAGGGCCAGGCACAGCGTCCACGCCACCGCGGTAACCGCCGAGAGCCCGAGCAGCGGACGCCAGGGCAGCCGGGCGGCCAGTTCGGGCCCGCGCAGGATGACGAGCAGCGCAAGCAGCACCGCAGGGACCGTGCCCGGGCCGGTATGGGGCAACCAGTCCGCGCCCAGTGGTGGGGCGTTGACGTGCAGCGGCACCCCTTGGTCGAGCAGCCAGACGCCGATAACCGCAGCTACCGCAACAAGCAACCCGGCGCACACCACAGCCATCAGATCCGCGCGGACTCCGCGATTCACCGCTGTCGACGGCTCGCGTGGCGCGGTCCTCGTCACAGCCCGAGTTATACCGCCAGCGGGCAGATGGTGCGGTTCGGGAGCTCGGGGCCCGGGTCGGGTTGCGGGCCCAGTCGCTCTACGTCTACTTCCCGTCCAAGCACGCCATCTACGACGCCATGTTCGCCGAGGCCAACCGCGAGTTGCTCGACCGGGGTCGCTCGGTGGACCTGGATGCCGACCCGGTGATTGCACTACGTCGAAGTGCTCGCCAATTCGTCGACTTCTGCACCGAGGACCTGGCGCGCTATCAGCTGCTTTTTCAGCGCACCATCCCCGGCTTCGAGCCGTCTGAGGTGTCGTACTCGCTGGCCCGAGAGGTACTCGACGGGGGGCGTCGGGTACTCGCCGGGGTGGGCGTCACAGAACCCGCTGACGTCGACCTCTACACCGGGCTGATCTCCGGCCTGGTCGCACAACAGAACGCGAACGAGCCTGGGGGGACCGGTGGACCCGGCAACTGGACCGGGCGATCGACATGTACCTCGCCGAGGTGGCTCCACGCCGCCGCACTACTGATCCTGCACACATTTCTGGAGTCCCCCATGACTGCCCCAGCTCACTCTCCGAGCCATCGATCCCGCCCACTAGCCCATTGTTGAGGAGCCTTGCCATGCAATCGACTGCCATCCCTGTCGACCGCATCCCACCGCTGGAGCACGAGGAGGCCATGCGGTTGGCGCAGGTCGAATACCAGCGCTTGATCGAGCTGGCCGACCAGCTCGCATCCGAAGATTGGACCCGCCCTACCGACTGCACCGGTTGGGACGTCACCGCCGTGCTCGCCCACCTCCTCGGCATGCTCGAACTCAACGCCGACCCTGCTGAGGCGGCGCGGCAGGGCCAAGCTGCCCACCAACGGGCCACCGCCACCGGCGAATCGTGGATCGACGCGCTGACCGCGCTCCAGGTCGCCGACCGTGCCCACCTCGGACCTGTGCAGCTCGCCACCGCGCTGCTCACCGCGGCACCCCGGTCGCTCGCCGCGCGCAGCCAAGCGACGGCCGAGGAACGTTCCATGGTGTTCAACCCCGGGCCACCCTACGACGAGGAGTGGACCCGCGGATACCTCATCGATGTGATCCACACCCGGGATCCATGGATGCACCGGATCGACATCTGCCGGGCCACCGGCCGCGAACTCACGCTGACTCCAGACCACGACGGACGCATCGTGGCCGACATCGTGGCCGAATGGGCGAGGCGCCACGGACAACCCTGCACCGTGGTTCTAGACGGACCCGCCGGCGGGATCTACGCGCAGGGCGAAGGCGGTGCGCAACTACATCTGGAAGCCGTGCAGTTCTGCCGCACCCTCTCCGGCCGCAGCCCCGCAGACGGCCTGCTCGCCCACCAAGTGCCCTTCTAAGTCCACTCGCCTAAGCCCACTCGCCATTCGGAACCGAATCGCGGTTATCCGGCGCCGCCGGACCGCGATTCGCTTCGAAAGGCGCTGGCAAGGTAGGTTGCGCGAGAGGCTAGGCGCCGCCGGCGGTAAGGAGCATGTCGGTGGCGAAGCCGGCGACCAGGCCGACCCATACGCCCCAGTAGAGCAGGGATCGGTGGCCGCCTCGCAGGGCGATGGCGACGAGCTGGATGATCACGTAGAGGATGGAGCCGGCGGCCAGGGTCAGGAAAACCAGGCTCATCGGGTCGCTGGTGAACTGGTGGCCGATCACGGTTCCCAGCACGGTGGGGCCACCACCGATCGCACCCAGGAGGAGCAGAAATCCCCAACTGGGTTGCTCCTGCTCGGTCGCCAGCGGAGCTACGATGCCGAATCCTTCGGTCGCGTTGTGCAAGGCGAAGCCGGTCACCAGCAGGGTGGCCAGCGCGATCTTGCCCTGTGCCGCGCTGCCACCGATGGCGAGACCCTCGCCGAAGTTGTGCAGGCCGATTCCGACCGCGATCAGGAAAGCCAGCCGGCGGGCCGCCGTCCACGTGTCACCCCTGCGCAGGGTCAGCTCGTCGGCAGCCATCGTGCCCGGGCCCAGCAGCGGGACGTGTCCCTCGCCAGCGAGCCAGCGCTCATACCCGGCCAGACTCAACAGCCCCACTCCCAACCCTGCGAACAGCAGCGCACCGAACCCGAACACTGGCGCCAGAGCACCGGAACCGTCGTGCACTTTGTCCAGAGCGGCGCTGATCGTCTCCCACGCCTGATTTAGCAGGTCCCACATTATGAAGATCAAAACACCGATCGCGAAGGCGTTGAGAAACACTCGCACGGCGGGCGCAGTCCGGCTGTGGCGGGCGCTACGCAGTCGGCCAAGTGGTAATCCGAGTACGATCGTGACCCCTGCGATCAACCCGAGGATCAGCGTCTGAACTGCATCCACCGGCGATCAGCCCACACTTCTATCGAACCGCATTCGACTCCCTCGCCTCGTCGCCCAACAGCTTTGCCTCAATGAATGAGATCTGTCAAGAACACTGATCGAAGGTTGCCAAACAGAAGCTTTCAGACGGTGATTGTGTGCGCACCGACCGTGACCCGGGACGCGGCCAACAGGATCCCCGACCGCATTTCTGAATAGCTCTTTTGTTAGGCAGCCCTACACTAACGATGGTTAGGTCGCCCTCACCGATCAGCCATTGGCGCGGCGATTCTACACGCCAGCAGGGTCTACGACCTCATCACCGGCCGCAGGCCGTCGTTAGTGCGTTTTGTCTCATTCGCTGCGCGCCCACGAACTCCTGGCGATTATGTTTCATCGGGCAGCGTTGCCTTACCCGATGCGCTGCGCAGGTGCACACTGGAGGGATGGCGTGCCTCCGACGCAGACGCTACGACTACTACGGTTATCCATACCGGTCTCGGCCGCTCGGCGGGTCCTGTATTCGAGACGCGTGCCTGCTCGACGCCGGATGCTGCCTAGGGGAAAGCCTCAGCGGCAACTGCCTTGTGGTGGCGCTGCTGGCGGTGCCCCAACTGACCGTGGCCCTGATCGGCGAAGCCCGGACGCTGCGGCGCAAACCTGCCACGGCGGGATCGCAACTCACGTCGCTGCTGGTCGCCGGCGTCCGAACGTACCAACGCGAGATTAGCCCGCGACGGCCGCCATGTTGCCATTTCACCCCCACCTGCTCAGAGTATGCGGCACAAGCGCTGCGGGCCCACGGCGCTCGACGGGGGAGTTGGCTCACCATCAAACGGCTCGCTCGCTGCCGGCCTGGAAGTCCCACCGCCAATGATCCAGTGCCTGGACCCAGATTCTCCGTATAGCAGCCCCTTGACGGGTGCTCAGCTGGCTACCTACTGTGATGGGTCTGCGTGCACGCGGCCATACGTCACCGTATGACGCGCTAAAACGATCTTTCGCGTGATCGAAACGTAACAATGCGTGCCGCTTCAGGGAGGAGCTGGTGAGCTACAGCCTGGGGATCGACCTCGGCAGCACCTTCGTTGCGGCTGCCCGCGCGACGGCGACCACCGTGGAAGCGATCCCCCTCAGTGATCGTTCGGAGGTGACCCCCGCGGCTGTATACCTCCAGGGCGACGGCACGTTGGCCACCGGGGAGGCCGCCAGCAGGGGCGCGCTGACCAGCCCGGATCGGATCGGCCGCGAGTTCACCCGTCGGCTGGGTGACCCGACGCCACTGGTACTCGGTGGTGAGTCCTACCCGGTCACCGAGTTGCTTGGCGTCCTGCTGCGAGACGTGGTGGAGCAGGTCACCAAGACCGAAGGCGAACCACCCGATCGGGTCGCGTTGACCTACCCGACTAGTTGGGGCCCATTCCGCCGGGCGCTGTTCGAGGAGGCTACCCAACAAGCGGGGCTGACCAATTCGCTCCTCATAACCGAGGCTGAAGCCGCGGCTGCGCACTACATTGCGACCCGACCGCTGCGCGATGGCGAGACTATGGCGGTCTACGACCTGGGCGGCGGCACCTTCGACGCCACGGTGCTGCGCATGCACTCCGGTAGCGTCAAGATCATCGGCAAGCCCGAACGCATCGAAGCGCTTGGCGGCGGTAACTTCGACGAAGCAATCCTGTCCCACGTCAACGACACCGCCGACGGAGCGCTGGCCAAGTTAGACATGCAGCGCCCGCAGACCTTTGTCGCGCTCGCCAGGGTGCGCCAGGAATGCATCGCGGCCAAAGAGGCCCTCTCATCAGACACCAAGGCGACTTTCCCGGTATTCCTGCCCAGCCGAACCTTTGACGTGCACCTCACCCGGTCGGACTTCGAGAACATGGTGCGGGCCCCCATCGAGTCGACCATTCACACACTGTCCCGAGCCCTGCAGTCAGCTCAGGTCCAGCCGGCAGATCTCAGCGCGGTGCTTCTCGTGGGCGGATCGTCACGCATTCCCATGATCGCCCGGATGGTGTCCGCTGAGCTGGGATGTCCCACCGTCGTCGACACTCATCCGCAGCACGTCGTTGCGCTCGGCGCCGCCTCGCACGCCGTGCATGCGCCCCAGCCGCGCTATACCGTCCCGCAACGCAGCCGGCAGCACGAAAAGCGACTGGTCAGTCCTACCAGCACGGCCGCGCCGCCGACCACAAACGGCTTTGCGGGTACTCCGCGGGAGAAACAGGACACACAAGTAGAGCAGCCACTCATACCGGCGCAGCGCCCAGCCGAAATGCTACCGGCCAGAGCAATTCCGGCACCACGCACACCACCGCGTGAAGCGACGGCGACCACCGCACGCCACGTGCGGCCCAAGCAAGCACCATCCCCGCCCAAGCCCTCACCCGACCGGGAGCGCCGACCGAGGATACTGCTCGCTGCCGGCGCGGCGGTCGCGGTGGCTGCAGTGATTGCGCTGGCCATCTTCGGCCGCGGCAACGGCACCCAGGCCCCTACCCCGTCGATCGCTAAGCCCGCGCCCAAACCTGCGCCGACCGCGGCGGTGGCGAGCGTCGGACCGAAGGTCGCGGTACCCGCGGCCAGCGCCATCATCGCGGTAGGGCAGACGCCCAGCTTCGTCGCCGTCGCCCCAGACGGTCGGCACGCCTACGTCGCTAACGGCGATGCCCAGGTCATCACCATGGTGGACACCGCGGCCAATCGGGTGACCGCGACCATCCCCATCGCAGCCGGCCCGCCCCAGTTCCTCACGTTCGCGCCAGACGGTCGCATGCTGTACGTCACCATATTCAATGATCAGAAGACAAAGCATGCAATCGACGTGCTCGACACCGCGTCGAATACCGAGATCGCAATGATTCCACAACCAGCGCATCCGTTCGATCCGGCGATCAGTCCGGACGGCACGCTGCTTTATGTCCCCAACCACGATGTCGCTTCCATGTCAGTGATCGCCACCGACACCAACACGGTCATCGGACAGATCAACGTCCCCCCGAACCCACATTCGATCGCGTTCTCCCGCGA
>JAICHZ010000211.1 GCA_025924655.1 Pseudonocardiaceae bacterium
CGTCGAGGTACCCGATCACTACCGGATGCACGTTACCGAGAAGCTCGCCCGCGTCGAACGGTATGACCAGAAGGCCGTTCATTACGACGTCGAGCTGTTCCACGAACGCAATCCCCGGCAGTCCAAGAGCTGCCAGCGGGTAGAGATCACTGGTCGGTGCCGCGGGCAGGTAGTCCGCGCAGAGGCGTGTGGAGCCGACTTCTACGCCGCCTTAGACGCGGCGGTGAGCAAGCTGGACAACCGGCTGCGCCGAGTCGCAGACCGCCGCAAGGTGCACTACGGACGCCGCCACCCCACCTCCGTCGCCGAGGCCACCGCGCCCTTGGCAGCCACCCTCACCTCCAACATCGACGCTGCGGTCGAGACGAACGGCCAGCGGACGGGGCTGCTCGACCCACCCGATCCGGAACTTGACTACCAGTTGCCCACCCAGCGGGCCGAATCACCGACTGTCCCGTCACTGGATGGCCAGTCGCGGGATGGCCAGGATGCGCACGGACCGGGGCGCATCGTCCGGCGCAAGCGGCACTCCGCCACACCCATGACCGTCGACGATGCGCTCTATGAGATGGAGCTCGTGGGCCACGACTTCTACCTGTTCGCCGATGCCACGTCCGGACTGCCCAGCGTGGTATACCGCCGGCACGGTTTCGACTATGGAGTGATCCAGCTCGTCTGAGGCCGGTGGCCGTTATGCGGCTCCTGGCGTAACCATGATCGTCGTCTAGGTGCATGGCACGGCATCTCGTGCCGCTCAGCGCACCCAGACGGCGATCATGGCGTTTGGGTGCGAAGCTGACCTGCGCTGATACCGCCGTGGTCGGGCTGGGCATACGATGGCCTGCAGACCGGCGGCGCTGGTGTGCCATGCGGTGCGCCACAGCCGCCCGCCGCCGACCCGCCCTCCAACGGGTGCCCCGATACGAGTGAGGTCTCCACGGTGGTCCTGTCCCGACTGCTCCGCGCCGGCGAGCACAAGACTGTGCGCCGGTTACGCGCCATTGCCGACCACATCAACGGTCTGGAAGGCGACGTCGCCAGCCGGTCCGACGCTGACCTGCGCGCCAAGACCGATGAGTTCCGCCGCCGCCACAGCAACGGCGAGTCTCTGGATGATCTGCTGCCCGAGGCCTTCGCGGTGGTCCGTGAGGCCGCCAGGCGCACGTTGGGCCAGCGCCACTTCGACGTTCAGTTGATGGGCGGCGCCGCGATGCATCTAGGCAACATCGCCGAGATGCGCACCGGTGAAGGTAAGACGCTGACCTGCGTGCTGCCGGCGTACCTCAACGCGATCGCCGGCAAGGGGGTGCACGTCGTCACAACCAACGACTACCTCGCCAAGCGTGACTCCGAGTGGATGGGCCGGATACACCGGTTCCTCGGCATGGAGGTCGGGGTGATCCTGTCCCAGCTGAGCCCGGACGAGCGGCGCACCGCATACAACGCCGACATCACATACGGCACGAACAATGAGTTCGGCTTCGACTACCTGCGCGACAACATGGCGTGGAGTCTTGCGGACTGCGTTCAGCGTGGGCACAACTACGCCATCGTCGATGAAGTCGACTCCATTCTCATCGACGAGGCGCGGACCCCACTGATCATCTCGGGGCCCGCGGACCAGTCGTCCCGATGGTATGGCGAGTTCGCCCGGCTCGCCCCGATGCTCAAGCGAGACGTGCATTACGAGGTCGACGAACGCAAGCGCACCATCGGGGTCTCCGAGGAAGGTGTCGCGTTCGTCGAAGACCAGCTGGGCATCGAGAACCTCTACGAGGCGGCCAACACGCCGCTGGTCGGCTACCTCAACAACGCGCTGAAGGTCAAGGAGCTGTTCACCAGGGACAAGGACTACATCGTCCGCGATGGTGAGGTCCTGATCGTCGACGAGTTCACCGGCCGGGTGCTGCACGGTCGGCGCTACAACGAGGGCATGCACCAGGCCATCGAGGCCAAGGAGAAGGTGGAGATCAAGGCCGAGAACCAGACCTTGGCGACGATCACGCTGCAGAACTACTTCCGGCTCTACGACAAGCTCGCCGGGATGACCGGTACCGCGCAGACTGAAGCCGCCGAGCTACTCCAGATCTACAAGCTGGGTGTGGTGTCGATCCCCACTAACATGCCGATGATCCGCACCGATCACGGTGACCTGGTCTATAAGACCGAGGAGGCCAAGTTCGCGGCGGTGGTGGACGACATCGCAGCGCGCCACGCCAAGGGTCAACCGGTCCTGGTCGGAACTGCGAGTGTGGAGCGTTCCGAGTACCTGTCCAAGGCACTGGTGGCCGCAGGGATCCGGCACTCGGTGCTCAACGCCAAACAGCACGAGAAGGAGGCGTTGATCGTCGCCGAGGCCGGCCGCAAAGGCGCGGTCACAGTGTCCACCAACATGGCCGGCCGCGGCACCGACATCATGCTGGGCGGCAACCCAACGTTCCTCGCCGATGCCGCGCTGCGGGCCCACGGGCTTGACCCGGTGGAGACGCCGCAGGAGTACGAGGCCGCCTGGGAAACCGCGGTCAACGATGCCCGAGCCGAGGTCGAGGCCGAAGCCAAGGAGGTCGTCGCCGCTGGCGGACTGTACGTCCTGGGTACCGAGCGGCATGAGTCGCGGCGCATCGACAACCAGTTGCGTGGCCGCTCCGGGCGCCAAGGCGACCCCGGTGAGTCCCGGTTCTATCTGTCCCTGCGCGATGAGCTCATGGTGCGGTTCAACGGGCCACTGGTGGAGTCGATCATGACCCGGTTGCGGCTGGAGGACGACGTCCCGATCGAGGCCAAGATGGTCAGCCGGGCGATCCAGTCCGCGCAGACCCAGGTCGAGCAGCAGAACTTCGAGATCCGCAAGAACGTCCTGAAGTACGACGAGGTCATGGACCTGCAACGCAAGGTGATCTACGCCGAGCGCCGCAGGGTTCTCGAGGGCGAGGACTTGCGTGACCAGATCGACCACATGATGACCGATGTGATCACCGCTTACGTCAACGGCGCCACCGAGAACGGCTACGCCGAGGACTGGGACCTCGACCAGCTGTGGTCGGCGCTGAAGACGCTGTACCCCATCGGCATCAAATACGAGTCCATCGCTGACGACACCGGTGACCTTACCCGCGAGACACTGCTGGCCGCCGTGCTTGACGATGCGCGCGCTGCATACTCGCGGCGCGAGGCAGAGCTCACGGAGATGGCCGGCCCAGAGGCGATGCGGGAGCTGGAGCGCCGTGTGGTGCTCTCGGTGCTGGACCGCAAGTGGCGCGAGCACCTCTACGAGATGGACTACCTCAAGGAGGGCATCGGGCTGCGCGCGATGGCCCAGCGTGACCCGCTCGTGGAATACAAGCGGGAGGGGTTCGTGATGTTCAGCGCACTGCTCGAGGCGCTGAAAGAGGAATCCGTCGGGTTCCTGTTCAACGTCGCGGTCCAGGTCGCCGAGCCGGAAATAGTCGAGGACCCGTCGCAGGCTCCGCTGGCCCCGACCCCGACCCCGGCCCCCGCCCCGGCGCCGCTGGCGCCCGCGCCGGCTGGTTCGGCCCTGTCGCAGCTCGACGGCCAAGCCGATGACAGTGGTCTTCCCGCGGCACTGGGCGGGTCACCCGCAGTGAGCAACGGCGGCTTGGCGCAGCGGCAGTCCCCGGCGCTTACCTACACCGGACCCGCCGAGGATGGCGGCACCGAGGTGCGCGACCGTGGTCGCCACGCCGGCAACGACACCGGCGGACCCGCCCGCAACGCGCCCTGCCCGTGCGGTTCCGGCAAGAAATACAAGCGCTGCCACGGAGCTCCCAGCACAGCCCCGTACTGACCAGGGCAGGCACTGAGTGCGCGGTGCGCTGTGCCTCGGGAACGGGGGGATCGTCATTTCCGCGGTACTTTCAGGTCTCCGGCGGTCAGGCGCAGCTGCAGGGCGGTGCACTGCCAACGACTGCCGTGGTTGTCGAAGCGGGCGGCTAGCGCCCGAACGCCGGTGGTCAGCGTCACCAGCGCGACCGCCTCTAGCACGCCGCCCGCCTGGTGCTGGGCAAGCACTCTGCGCATTCGTGGTTTCAGATGACCGGCGCTGCCCTGCAGCGACACCAGGTAGGTCAGCAGATCAGGACCCAACACCGCGGACAGCTGCCGCGCTGGACGCCGGCCGTCGAGGATCTCCACCGCGGCCCGCAGCACCCGCTCAGCCAGGACGGCCGCGGTGGGGTCGGCTGCTGGTAGCGCCGTGGCCGGCGGCAGCGTGACCGTGGCCGGCGCGATGGCCGGCGTCGCGGCCGGCAAGACGTCCACCAAGCGGCGCAGCACCGGCCGCTGCGGTAGCTCGGGATATGACTCGGCGATGCTTGCGGTCAACGAAGTCTCCTCGCCTGGAACGACCACGCGAGTTGCGCGCAGTCGGTCGACGGCGGAGCCGGAGACGCCGTGTTCGGACGGTCCGCGGCGACAGTGCCGCTGACCGTGGCCACCGGGTCGGAGGAGGGGCAACGATCCGGTGCGAGGGAAGTATGCGCGAGGTCCAGCGGGCTGTCGTGGAATGTCGCCGAACCGGGTGGGATCTGTGGGTGATCGGCTTACTTCGGTATTTGGCGCCGGCGGGCCCACTCGAAGCACACCACCGCGGCGGCGCTGGCCACGTTGAGGGACTCGACGTTGCCGGCCATCGGGATGGCGACCCAGCCGGTGAGCTGTGCGGCGACCGCCGGGGAGATGCCTGTGGTCTCATTTCCCAGCACGTAGGCCACCTGTGCTGGGGGTGGTTCGCCGAACAGTGACTCGGCGCCCGGTGCCGAACCGGCCAGTCCGAGTACCCCGAACCCGGCGGCGCGTAGCGTGGCGCAGGCTTGTTCGGCGGTGGCGCTGCGCAGCACCGGGGCGTGAAACGCCACCCCGGCCGACGCCTTGATCACCAGCGGGTCGATCGCGGGCACGCCCCGGCGGGGCAGCACCACGCCGTCGATACCCGCTGCCGTCGCGGTCCGCAGGATCATGCCCACGTTGGCCGGATTGGTGATCGCGTCGAGCACGAGGACTGCCGCCGGGCTGCGCAACGTCTGCAGAGCGCGATCCAGCGGTCGCATCCGCGGCGCCACCACGTCGGCCAGGATGCCCTGGTCGTGCCGGCCATTGCCGGCGAGCACCTTCACCCGGTGCGCTGAGGCCCGCTGCACCGGCACCCGCCGGCGTGCCGCTGCGTCGAGGATCTCCTGCATGGTGTCGCCGCGGGCGTGCTCGGCGACGATCACCTTGTCGATGGACAGCGCCGGGTCGATCAGCGCCTCCAACACCGGTTTGCGGCCGTAGACGGTGATGAAAGTGTCCCGTGGGCTGGCGGCATGCTGGCCGTTCGGAGCACGGAACCGCTTGTCGGGCGAGGGCACGTGATGAAGGGTAAGCCGACGTCGACGGTGGGCGGTGATCTAGTCTGGATATCCGCAGAGAGGGGCGCTGTTTCGCCGATGAGGGTCTATATCCCCGCTACGCTCTCGATGCTGCGGACGCTGGTCGATACCGGTGAGCTGACCCCGGTCGCCGGCACTGCATTCGCGCTCACACCGATGCTGCGCGAGTCTTACGCCGCCGGGGACAGCGAAGAGCTGGAATACGTGGCGATGAACGAGGCGGCCCGAGCCTCGCTGCGACTGTTGGCCACCGAGCTCGAGGATGACCCGGCGGCGCTGGCGCGCCGCGTCGTGGTGGCCGCCGACGTCGAGCGGGTGCGGTTGCGCCCCGATCTCGACGATGCCGCCGTCACGATCACCGGTGCGGTACCGGCCCGCGCGGTGGCTGCCGTGCACGTCGACGTAGCCGAGGCGCAGGATGCGGTGCGCGCTGCGGTGGCGGTGGTCGACGCTGCCGATCTCGGTGATCCGGACGCCGAGTTCGCGCTCGGCGACGCGGAGGACCACGACATGGCCTGGTACGCCACCCAGGAGATCCCGTTCTTACTTGAACTCCTCTGAGTAGGGCGCATCAATGGACGCGATCACGTCGGTTCCGATCCCACACAACGAGCCCGTCCGCGGTTACCCGCCCGGAAGTCCAGAGCGCGATTCTCTGACCCGCACGCTCGCCGAGCTGGCTGGCCAGCGCACTGAGCTGACCATGACCATCGGTGGTGTCGCGCGGATGGCGGGCGGGGAGCGCTTCGATGTGGTGACCCCGCACCGGCACGCCCACGTGCTGGGCACCAGCGCGCAGGCCAGCGCCGCTGACGTCGCCGATGCCGTTCGCGCCGCGATGCAAGCCGCCCCGGCCTGGCGTGAGCTGTCCTTCGATGACCGTGCCGCGATACTGCTGCGCGCCGCGGACCTGGCTGCCGGCCCGTGGCGTGACGCGCTCAACGCCGCCACCATGCTCGGCCAGTCGAAGTCGGTGCAGCAGGCTGAGATCGACGCGGCCTGCGAGTTGATCGACTTCTGGCGGTTCAACGTGCACTACGGCCGCCAGATCCTGGCCCAGCAGCCGAACTCGGCGCCCGGCGAGTGGAATCGCCTCGACTATCGCCCTCTGGATGGGTTCGTCACCGCGATCACCCCGTTCAACTTCACCGCGATCGCCGGCAACCTGCCGACCGCGCCCGCGCTGATGGGCAACACGGTGCTGTGGAAACCCAC
>JAICHZ010000212.1 GCA_025924655.1 Pseudonocardiaceae bacterium
GCCGAGCTGCTGCGCTTTCCGCGTGCAGCGCGCGTGCGCGGTCCAGCAGCTCCGGGTCCCCGGCAAGCCGATCGACCGGGTCGAGCGCGTTGATCCGGCGCGCCACGGCGCGCAGCAGGGCGGGATCTCGGACCGCGGCCGGGTAAACAATGAAGCGCAGGAACAACGGGACGCTGACGGCGGGGTCGGTGATGTCGATCGGTTCGCCGGACCACCACCGGGCGCGGTCCCGGTCCTCGGCGCTGACTGCGTGAAACCGCGCCGACGCGTCAGCGCCGACCTCGGATTCGAAGCAGGTGACCAGATCTATGTCGTCGGTTGCGTGGTCAGCAACGTCGGCCAGGCGGACGGCCTGCCAGAGCGACAAGGACGCCCCGAATGCGAACGTCGGGTTGGTGTGGCAACGCGCGTCCCCGATCGGTATCAGCCCGGTCAGCAGCGGCCCGTCGTCGTCCACGAGATCGAGCAACTGATTTCGCAGTTGCCCCATCGGCAGTACAGCGCTCACCGGGTCCGACGGCTCCAGCCAGGCCGCCAGCCCCGGCAACCGGACAGCGATCCGCTGGAACGCGGCTGGGTCGCGCAGCTCGCGGAAACCGCGATCCCAGGGCGGGACCATAATGCACAGGCAGAACGTGCGATTGTCGCCGATAAAGGTCGCGAAGGCCAGGTACCCGAGATCGCCGCGGGGACCGCCGAGCAACGATGCGTACGGCGGCATGGGCTCGCCGTCGCGGACCCGATAGTGCCGACTGTAATAAAGCAGGCCACACTCGTAACTGCCCGTTGGCAGCGGCCGGGCGCCGGCCGTTGCAAACCACTCCGACGTGCGGGAGCGCCGTCCGGCCGCGTCCACGACAAGATCCGCGGTCAGCGACTCCCCGCTCGCCAGCTTCACTCCCACGACATGCGCGGCGTGACCGCGAGGACGCAGGCGCAGCCCGGTCACCTCAGTCCTGCGGTGGGTAACCCGCGGCTGCGCTGCGACCGCGGTGTGCAGTGCGGCATCGAAGACAGGGCGCCGGCACGCCACGGTAGCCAAGTCCTTGTCGCCCGCTTGCCTCGCGGCATTGCACAGGAAGCTGTCTTGTTTCACCTCGGTGGCGCCCACCTCACGTACCGCGGCGTACACGTCCGCGAAGCGGTCGCGGAGCACGGCACGAGCCAGCCCGAGGAAGTTGTGCGGCTGCCGGAACTGGCCGATACCGCGCCGTTGCCACCGCGCAAACACCTCGTCCGCGGACCAGCCGTCGAACGACTGCAGGGCAGCTCGGTCAAACACGACCACCTCATGGGCACCGCGGGCGAAGGCCAGCGCGGCGGCACAACCCGCAATGCCCGCGCCGAGCACGATGACGCGCACCGGCACAGCATCCCGCAAGTCAACGGCCGTGACTATCGGTCTGTCAGGGGTTGCGTGCCGACAGGGCACCGAGGTGCCTTCGACTGTCCACGGGCGCGGCTCGTCGGGCGAGTGCCCCGCGCACTCGCGGAGGTACTCCTGCGCCCGCTCCTCAATGCGGTCGGCCAGGACAGCCAGATCGCGCTCGGCATCGGACTTCAACGCGCAGTCGTTCATATCGGCGTTGTCCCGCATGTCCGGGATCATCGAGTCGCTGGCCACCTCAGCAATGCCGGGCACCACTGCCTTATATCGGGAGAGGTCTTGCCGTGCCATCCCAGGCACCAGCATCCAGTTCTGCGAAAGGTGCATGGCGACCTCAGCGATGTTCCACTGGCCCACCGCGGGAACTCCCGGATCAGTGATAGACCGCATCAAGGTCGTCACCCGCCGAACCTCATTGCGGAGTGCATCCTGGCTCTGCTGCCATTGAGCTGCCGACGACCATGTCAAACCCCTTGATACGTCGGTCAGCCGATCATCAGCCGCTCAGGACACTCCTGACTTCTCCGCAATGTTCGAAATCGCGCCGATAAGCCGCTTCGTACGAGCCTGCGGTTGCATCCACGACGGCAGATCCAGCACCGCCATAATCTCGTCGGCGAGCACTTCGCCGATTATTCCCGGCCATAACCGCTTGGCTTTCGCGGCGGCGGCTGCGGCCATCCGCTGAGGAGCATACTGGTCGATTTCCTGCGAGACTGCGATCTGTATGTCAAGCATCGGAAGCCTCCGCGGCGGCACCGAGCCGCCTTCAGCGCACCTGAATCATTCGTCGTGAACGGTAGCGAGGCGCGCGCTGGAGCGGCAACCGCCGAATTACTCAGCCGCATACTCACCGCGGCTGGCGATTCAGACCTCGTGTGGGGCACCGGTAATGGTGTCAGGGTCTCTAGGAATGAGGGGCATGCTCATCTTGTGCATGGCGGTGTCGGCTGTCATCAGCCCTGGCACCCGCTCGGGCACGAGTGCCACCGCAAGGCCAAGCACCAGCAACGCGAGGCTCACGAACGTGGCGGCGGCTCGGCGCCAGGGCAGCAGCTTCTCCGCGGCGATGAAGACGGCGATCAGTGCCATCCACGCGATGCTCATGACACCGAGGGCGAATAACGCGGTCATCAGTGCCCAGCAGCAGCCGATGCACCAGATGCCGTGGCGGGCGCCCATCCGAACCGCGCCCAGCGCGCCTGGACGCCAGTGCTCGAGCAGGAAGCTGAACGGACCACGGCAGTGCCGCAAGCAGACGTCCTTAAGTGGCGTGAGCTGGTAGGCGGCCGCCGCGATGATCACCCCGCCTGCTAAGAGCGGTCCGCCCCGGCTCCAGCTCAAAGCGTCGACCTCAAGGGCGCGTCCAGCCTTGAGGATGGCGAAGCCGATGAACCCAACGACGGTCCACGCTGCGAGGTAGCCGATCAGGAGCAAAGCCGGTCCCATCCGCACAGCGTTGTTTCCGCGTTCGCGCCGCGCGGCCTGCAGCCGCTGGTACACGAGCAGGGTGGGCCATACCGATGGGAGCATCATCGCTGCCATCATCAGCGTCCACATACCAGTGAAGAAGCCGAGTGGACCCGGATCAGCACCTGGACCCCCGTCTTCACCTCCCATCTGCTGCACCACTACAGCCCAGCAGACGACGGCGAGGGCCAGCAGCGGGCCGATCGTCAGCAGCAGGCCGGGCCTGACTGGGACGCTGGCCCTTGTCATTCAGCCCGTCCAGGCGAAGGGGGCGGAAAAGCCCGAAGTGCCTGCTTGGGACCATTCCAGTCCGAGGATTCCGACCCGCGAGCGGCCCTTCGCCACGGTCAGCTCACTGTTGGCCGGGTGATAGACATCGACGAGCCGGGCGGGGCGGCCGGTGTCCACACCGAACGGCACGACGTCATCGACCTCGACTTCGAGCGCGTCACCGGCGCTCAGCTTGTGGTTCCCGTTGCTCTGGGTGACCTCGATGCGCATCCGTTCCACGCCGAGCATCTCGCCCACCAGTGGGGCGAGTGCCTCCATCGGGCCTCCCATCTCGCCGCCGAACACCGCGCCCAGTTTCTGGAGCTGCTCGTCGGAGGCCCCATCGTCCACCACGAGCGCGAGCTTCCAGTTGCCGTCGGTCATCACTTGAGGGGCGTCTACCACCACCACGACCGTTCGGTCGCTCACGTCCACGTCGTCGACCGCACCGGTGTCCACGTGGAAGATGAGCACGGCGTTGCAGCGCTCCGTGTCGGCGCCGGCATCAAACGTGACTGTGCACGGGCAGGGCATATCGCAGGAACAGTTTTCGAAGTAGCGACCGCGGATGGACCAGGACATGGGGCGGCCCCCTCTCAACCGGGAGAACCAGAAGTCTCGTCCTGCTGATGAAGCACGGTCAAGCCACCGGCCGGCCCAACTGCCCGGCTTGAAGAACCGAGCCGGACGCGTCTCTCTGTTCTGTGCATCGAAAAAAACCCATCGCACTCGACCGCGGTAGTTAGGCGCGCGGAGTGGCGGCCGCGCCGAAATACTCAGCCCACCGCCTCCATTGTCCCAGGGCGGATGACCAGTGACTGTCAGTGACCGTTAAGGAAGGACTATGGCAGCCCGCGGAGGTGCCACCCGCGGCAACTTTGCACCGGAAGTTGCCACTTCCGGCACATGCCCAACAGATCTGCGGACCTCTTCGAGGGGCTGCTGGGAGCGGTGTGATCACTGGGAAGTGTCCGCAGCAAGAGCCAACGGCCGATCACACTGCCCGCGAAGCTGTCCACCTGACGAGCGATGTCACCTCCGCCAAAATTGCTCAAACCCTTGCTCAACTGCGGGTGGTGATCCAGACCGCGATCTGGCTACGGTTCGGCAGGTCCAGCTTGGTGAGGATGTGCTGCACGTGGTTTTGTGCGGTGCGCTCGGAGAGGTACAGCCGGGCGGCAATCTCCCGGTTGGTCCGCCCCTGCGCCACCAGCTCGGCAACTTGCCGTTCCCGCGGCGTCAACGGCTCGGCCGGCGCCTGGCCGAGCCGATCAGCCAGCTCGTGAGCGCGCGCCGCGAACGGCGGCATGCCGAGGGTCCTGGCTCGACCGGCGCAGTCGGCGGCCAACGAACGAGCCCGTGCCACATCACCGTGCCCGGCCCGGCGGGCCAGTGCCACGGCCAGCTCGAACAGTGCCTCGACATGGTATCCGGCCGCCCCGTTCGCCACGCACGCCTGGCGTGCGTAGTCGAGGTCGGCGACGGCGTCATCGAGCAGTCCCAGATGCCGGGCCGCGATTCCGAGATAGAGCTCAACCGGCCCGAGATAATCCGCGGCGCCCGCCCCACCCGCGACATGGTGGCCCCGGTAATGAGCCAGCAGCCCGCGCAGCGCTGCGACATCCTCGGCGGCTTCCATAGCCACGGCGACCACGATGCCGAGCGCGTAGCTGACCCTTGGCTCGACTCCGCCGCCGGCCCCCATGCCACCGCAACGTCCCGTGCCGCCGCCAGCCCGGCCAGCTCCTCGGCCATCCGGGTCTTGCCGATCCCCGGCTCGCCCCGGCACAGCACGACGCGCGGATGTGCGGCGAGAGCCGACTCGAAGTGCTCCACGAGCGCGGCCAGCTCCCGTTCGCGACCAACCAACTCCGTGCGCATCGGCGGCCACGCCTCCTCGGCACGTAGCGGGAGTAGAGCCGTGTGAGCAGGATCAGACTCGTCCCGAACTGTAATGCCCAACACGAATAGCGAACAGATCCGCCGCAGTCTGGATGCAGACTGCGGTAATTCGGGCCGCTTTTACCGCAGTCTGCATCCAGACTGCACATTTTTCGGTCGGGAAAGACGTGTGCGAGGGAGGCGCGTGCGGTGCGACACTGTCGGGAGCGCCCGGACTGAGCGGGTGGGGCCGCTGCGGTGGGGGGAATCCCCGGTGGACATGAGCAGTATCGAAGAGACGGCCGTGCATCTGCCGGTCGGCACGGTGACGTTCATGCTCACTGACGTCGAGGGCTCGACGCTGCTGTGGGAGTCCGCCGCGGAGGCGATGGGTGCCGCGATCCGCCGGCATTATCAGCTGTTGGACGCGGCGATCGCCCTGCACGGTGGGGTACGGCCGCAGGAGCAGGGCGAAGGCGACAGCGTGGTGGCGGCGTTCGCAAGTGCGTCGAAGGCACTGGCCGCTGCGCTGGATGTGCAGCGTGCCTTTTGCGCCGAGTGCTGGCCGGAGGGTGCGGCGCTGAGGGTGCGCATCGCGTTGCACACTGCGCCGGCGCAGCTGCGTGATGAGGTGAACTACTTCGGTCCGGCGGTGAACCGCTGTGCCCGGTTGCGTGCCGTTGCGCACGGCGGGCAGGTGGTGCTGTCCAAGACGACGCGGGATCTGGTCTGCGACCGGCTTCCTGGCGGAGTCGAGCTGGTAGATCTGGGCGTGCACCGGCTTCGTGATCTCGGCCGCCCGGAGCACGTGTTCGGGCTGCTGCACCCCGATCTACCCGTCGAGTTCCCACCGCTGCGGTCGCTGGGTTCGCTGTCCAACAATCTGCCGGGTGAGCTGACGAACTTCGTCGGGCGGGGTGCGGAGCTGGCGGAGATCGCAGAGCTGCTTGGCCAGGTGCGGCTGCTGACGCTGGTCGGCGCGGGGGGTTGCGGTAAGACGCGCCTGGCACTGCAGGCAGCCGCCGGCGCGATGGACGGCCACCTCGACGGGGTGTGGTGGGTCGACCTCGCGCGGCTGGAGAGCGCCACCCTGGTGCCGGCCGCGGTGATCGGCGCCATTGGCCTGCGGGAGGTGCCCGGTTGGGGGCCGCTAAAGACGCTCGTCGGGTATTTGCGGGCCCGCCGGGCGCTGCTCGTGCTCGACAACTGTGAGCATGTGCTGGCCGCCTGCGCGCAGCTCGCCGAGGCGCTGCTGCGTGCGTGCCCGTCGCTCACGGTGTTGGCGACCAGCAGGGCACCGCTGGGGGTGCCGGGCGAGACGGCGTGGCGGGTGCCCTCGATGTCGCTTCCCACCGATGTCCGGCGCGGACCGGTCGAGGCGCTGCGAGAATCGGACGCGGTGCGCTTGTTCCTCGACCGCGCCACGCAGGTGCGCCCCGATTTCAGGATCACCGGGGCCAACGCGTCCGCCATCGCACACATCTGTCACGAGCTCGACGGCATACCACTTGCTATCGAGTTGGCCGCCGCGCGGGTGCGGATGCTGGCGTCCCAACAGATCGCCCACCGGCTGGGCGACCGCTTCCAC
>JAICHZ010000213.1 GCA_025924655.1 Pseudonocardiaceae bacterium
GACCACTGTTCGCGGAGGAAGCGAACTCCTTCCGGCGACAGCGTCAGCAGCAGTAGCTCGCCTTGGCGGTCGCATATGACCATCGTCTTGCTCAGCCTCCACTCCCGCAAATGATCGACGGGAGGCTATCGCGTCAACGAGTCACGAACCGGCCATTCTCGCGGCGCGTCGCGGGCAATCCGATATCGCTGCGGTAGTGCCCCCCCGGTAGGTGAACCTGCTGGACGCGCTGGTAGGCGTGCTCGCGCGCGGCGGCGAGGTCGGCGCCGATTCCGATCACCGAGAGCACCCGCCCACCGGCCGACACGACGGCTCCGTCGTCGCGGCGGCGGGTACCGGCGTGCAGTATCCCGGGGCCGTCCGCACCAGTGATCACATCCCCGGTTCGCGGAGTGCCGGGATAACCCTCGGCGGCCAGCACGACCACGACCGCGGCGCCGGAGTGCCACTGCAGTGGCGGCTGCTGGGCCAGCGCACCGGTGGCGGTGGCCATCAGCAGCCCGGCCAGTGGCGTCCGCAGCAGCGCCAGCACGACCTGGGTCTCCGGGTCACCGAAACGGCAGTTGAACTCGATCACTTGCGGGCCTGCGGTCGTCAGCGCGAGGCCGACATACAGCAAGCCGGTGAACGGCACGCCGCGCCGGGCCAGCTCGGCCACCACCGGCGCCACGAGCTGGCGCACCATGTCGGCGGTGAGCGACTCCGGCGCCCAGGGTAGCGGGGCGTAGGCGCCCATCCCGCCGGTGTTCGGGCCGGCGTCGCCGTCGCCGACTCGCTTGAAATCCTGGGCGGGTATCAGCGGCACCACCGTGGCGTTGGCGTCGACCAGGCAGAACAGCGACACCTCCGGACCGTCAAGGTAGGACTCCAGCAGCACTGGGTGGCCGCCGTCGAGCAGCGTCAGCGCATGCACCCTGGCCACTTCCAGATCCTCGGTGACCACGACGCCCTTACCCGCCGCCAGCCGGTCGTCCTTGACCACCCACGGTGGTCCGAAGTGGTTCAGCGCCGCATCTAGCCGACCCGGGTTGTCCACCAGTTCGCTACGCGCGGTAGGTACCCTGGCGGCGGTCATCACGTCCTTGGCGAACGCTTTGGATCCTTCGATCCGCGCGGCACCGGCCGACGGTCCGAAGCACGCGATGCCGGCGGCGCGCACGGCGTCGGCCGCGCCGGCCACCAACGGCAGCTCGGGACCGACCACCACCAGGTCGGCCGACCACAAGGTGGCCAGCTTCGTGATCGCGTCCGGATCGGGGACGTCCACCGCGAGCTGCTCGGCCAGCGCCGTGGTGCCGGCGTTACCGGGCGCACATGCCAACGCGGTGACCGACACGTCGTTGGCCAGCGCCAACACCAGCGCGTGCTCGCGGGCACCGGCACCGATCACGAGAACTCGCACGGTGCGCAGGGTACTGGTAGTGAAACGCCCGAACCCCCGGTTAGGGGAAATGACCCAGTTCAGTGCGATTGCATCGGTACACTATCGGCTGTGCTGGGCCGATCAGCCCCGCGACGCATGCTGGGTGGTGGATAAAGCCAGATGGATAGCCCCGACCAGCGTGGCTCGCTGGCGGGACTGGCTCGTACCTGGTCGGACGCAGTGAGCCCGACCGTCGAGGTGTCACTACCGGATGCGCGGATCGAGGAATGCCTGCTTGAGCAGCTCGATCGGCTGATCGATGCGCTGCGGCAGGAGGACTTCTGCCCGGAACCCGGAACCGAAGTCGGCGCGAAGCTGGTGGCGCGGGGCTTCACCGGTGAGCAGTGCTTGGGGCGCACTGTGGAAATCCTCGGCCATGCCCTACTCGGGCAGCCTGACCTGCATACCGTCGACGGGCTGGTCGGCAAGGTCATGTCGTTGCTCGGCGCGCTGGCTTCCGGATATGTCACGGCGCTGCGCCGTCGCACCCTCGCGCAGCAGGTGGCGTGGTTCCGGGAGGTGTTCGACTCCGCGCCGGTGGGAATGGTGATCAGCCGGCCGGACGGCACGATCACCGAGGCCAATGGCGCGCTGTCCGAGATCCTGCACTACCCGCCTGCTGACCTCGCCGGGCGCGACGTCGCCGAACTGTTCCATCCCGACGACGCGGCAATGCTGCGAGCTGCTTATCAGACGCTCACCGACGGCAACCGGCGACGTTTCCAGCGCCGGGTCACCGCGCTGACCGGTCGCGGGGACACCACCGGGGTCGCGTTGACCATCTCGTTGCTGCGCGACCCGGTGGGTATCCCCACGCACCACGTCACGATCGTCGAGGACGTCGCCGATCAGCAGCTCCTCGAGCAGCGGGTGCGGTATCAGTCATTGCATGACCTGCTGACCGGGCTGCCCAACCGGCTGGCCTTCGCGATCCACACCGAAGCAGTGCTCGAGCGGGAACCCACCGCCCCCGTCATGCTCTGCAAGATCGATCTGGATGGCTTCGGCATCATCAGTGACGGGCTCGGCATCGGCATTGGTGATCTCCTGCTGCGATCGGTCGCCGAGCGGCTCGAAGCGCTGGTGGCCGATGAGCGCGCGTTCGTCGCCCGGTTCGACGCCGACGAGTTCGCGATCCTCATCGAGGAATCGCCAAGCACACCCAACGCCGCCACCCTCGCCGCACGCATCAACGCCGAGCTGTCCGAACCGGTCTACCTCGCCAGCCGCGGGCTGGCGGTGTCCGCGTGTGTCGGCATCGCGCGGCGTACCGCTGGGGAGACCGACCCCAGGGAGCTGATCCGCGCCGCGGAGGCGACGCTGCACCGCGCCCAGCGAACCGGCCGCGGCCAGTGGGATCTGTTCGACCCGGTTGCCGACGCCGAGCAGCGGGCCGGGTACGCATTGGCCACCGCTATGCCCGAGGCATGGGAAAACGGGCAGGTCACCCTGCGCTATCAGCCGTTGGTGCGGCTTGATCCGGCGACAGTGGATACCGGCCGGATGGTGGCGCTCGCGACGTTGCTCCGCTGGGAGCATCCGGAGTGCGGTATCGCGGCGCACGAGGACTGCCTCGCGCTCGCCGAGCAGACCGGTCTGGTCCTGTCGATCGGACCGTGGATGCTTCAGCACGCCTGCGAGCAGCTTCGCGGCTGGCGGGACCAACTGGGACCGGCGGTGCCGCCGATCCGCGTCGATCTGGCCACCCATCTGATCGGAGACCCGGACCTGGTAGCGGTGGTGCGCGATGCTCTGCAGGCGGCGCAACTACGACCGGAGGACATCCAGCTCGGGATGCCCGTCGAGGTGATCGTCGCGGGGCACGGCGATGCGCTCGACAACATGAGCACCCTGGCGGACATCGGGGTGCGCACCGTGCTCACCCGGTACGGCCAGGCGGTGGGGAACCTGGTCCTGCTGGAGTCCCTGCCGGTGCACGGGGTGGAGCTGGCCGGTTCCCTGGTTCGCGCCGCCGCGCAGCAGCCCGACTCGGTGATTCGCTCTGCACTGGCCGGCCTGGTGCCGCTGATCCGCCGCATCGGCATCGCTGTCGCCGTGGCAGGTGTCGACGACGCCGCGCAAGCAGACTGGTGGCGGGGCGCTGGTGCCGAGTCCGCCCGCGGCGCGGTGCTTGGGCCGGCCGTGGCTGGTCAGGAGGTCGCCGCGCTGCTGATCCGGGAGTGGCGATAAGTGTTGTAGCCATCATCGCCACTCACAAGCGCGCCAGCGCCAGCAGGTACTCCGCTTCTTGCCGCACCGGACCGCCGTCGGGCGCTGCGTGCCGCTCGATCGCGGCGAACATCTCACCGGCACGATCACCGGCGGCCTGCTCTGCGGCGACGTACGCCGGCGAGTGCGCGCGGAGGAACGCCGTCAGTGCGGGTCCGGAATCGAAATGCCAGGGCAGCGACCGTCGTTCGATCCGCACCTCGGTGAACTCGGTGGCCAGCCTGCGCGCCAAGACGTCTGGATCACCCCAGCTGCGCGTGTCGGGAGCGGCTGGGTCGGCGGGTACGAACTCTTTGACGAGGCGGGCCCGCTCGGCTACACACCCATCGGCGGTCCACGCGGTCATGGCCAACCGGCCACCGGCCACCAGCACCCGGCGTAGCTGAGCCAGGGCCACCTCGGGCTGCGGGGCGAAGATCAGACCGAAGGCGGACAGGGCGACGTCGACGGTGGCGTCGGGCAGCGGCAGCTCCTCAGCGTCGGCCTCGATCCATGTCACCGCAGGTCCGGTGCGCTCCCGGCCCAGCTGCACCATCCGCGGGGCGAGGTCGCAGGCAATGACCTGCGCGCCGCGCGCGGCGGCTCGGATCGCGACGTTGCCGGTACCGGCCGCGACGTCCAGAACCCGGTCGCCCGGTTTCGGGGCGACCGCGTCGATCAGCGCGTCCGCCGCCGGTTCCAGGAGCTGCGCGAGACTGGAGTAGTCAGCCAATCCCCAGTGCGCGGCGGTGGCGGCGCGGCGCTCGTGTTGGGTCATGCCGCGCTGCGCAGCGTCGCCAGCTCGCGAGCCAGGTCCTGGCACGCCGAGTCCCGCCGAGCCGCAGCGGCTTGATGCAATGGTGCAAGACCATCGCGTACCGACACCGAGCGCAGGCGCCTCGCCAGGCCAATCGCCCGCTCGGCGGTATATATCCCGGATCGCAGCTCGCCACATCGCAGCTGCGCTGCGGCGAGATGACCGTAGTTGTACATCGCGCACCCCACCGCGTGGCTCGCCCCATCCACCGCCGCGGACAGAGCCACTGCGGCGGAGTCGAAGCGGCCGAGCGCAAGGTAAGTGCAGCCCTCGACATGCGGCAGCGTCGTCGCGAAATACTTCCAGAGCCTTGGCTCGTCGTTGGCCGCCTGGTAAGTCTCGCGGGCACGGCGAAGCGCGGCCACGGCCTCCGCTGCCAGTCCGAGCGCCCAGGCGCAGTCGTATTCCAGTTTCGCGCGGAGCAGTGGGCTCGGGGCGGTCGCCACGCCGAGCTGGAAGTACTTCAGGCCCTCGTTCGGCAGCCCGGCGTCCAGCTCTACCCCAATCCGGCGCGGCACCGGGGTCGGGGTGTCCTTGACGCTGATCGGGTCCGCAGGACCGAAGACGGGCCTTCCCCACAGCACGGTGGCGGCGTGCCGGAGCAAGTTGGCGGTGCTCTCGTCCGCGGTCGGCTTGTCGCCCGCCGCCGGCTCCGGTTCGAGGTCGGTGTCATACGCCAGGCCCATCCAGCCCCGGCGCACTCCCAGCCCGTCCGCTATCCGCTCCAGGAGGGCGACGGATTGGACCTGGCGACCCGAAATGATCTCAGACTGCTGCTGCCCGGCGGCCTGCGCAAGGCGGGTCTGGCTCACTCCGGCGTCGCGCAGGATGCGGAACACCGTTGTGATGTCGCGGTGGGCGAGCGCGTGCCTTGCGGTTGCGCCGGCCAGCAAGTCGGCCAGCTCAGTCATTGGCATCCTCCGAGCCTGTGATCAGCGGTTACCCGCGGTTGCCATCCGATCAGGGAGTCTCGCGAATAGTAGCCGGGCAAGTACGTTCGGGTGGTCAGGCAACGACACTGGAGGTTCTCCATGTTCGATATCACCACAGCGCAACCGCTCGCTACCTTCTGCGAGGAGTGTAGCTGCGGGTGCCCACAGCTGTTCGTCGATGAGTCCGCGCCGCCCGAGCAGCGCATCGTGCTCGCTGACGACTTCGGCTCTCACGTACGGATGAGCGCCGGGCAGTTCAACGACCTGCTCACCCAAGCCAAGAACGGAGCCCTGGACACCATCATCTGATCCGGACCGCGCTGATGTTCCCGAGCTCCACAGCAGAGTTTCTCCCGCTCCCCACGAACAACTCTGCTGTGGAGTTCGGGACGTCTGGCGCAGAGCTCAGACCAACTGGTGGTCGTTGAAGCACCAGCGCCAGGCCTCGCCGGGCTCGGCGGAGCGCATCACCGGGTGGTCGGTGCGGTAGTAGTGCACGGTGGCGTGCCGGTGCGGGCTGGAATCGCAGCAGGCGATATGCCCGCAGGTCAAACACATCCGCAGATGGGCCCACACCGTAAATCCCATCTCAACGCAGTCGGCGCAGGCCGCCGGCGCCGGCGGCTCGGGCATCGGATCAGGTATCTGCGCCACGTGCTTACAGGTCATTTCATAGTCCCCTCACGGGTATCCGCCAGGGCATCCTGGCGTCATGGACGGTATGCCGCTGATCCTGCTCGTGCTCAGCGCGCTCGCGGTGACTGCGGTGAGTCGCCGGTTGCGCCTACCCGCGCCGCTTACGCTAGTCGTCGCCGGATTGGCCATCTCCGCGATTCCCGGAGTCCCGAACTACCAGCTCGACCCTAACCTGATCCTGTACGGGATCCTGCCCCCGCTGCTGTACTCCGCCGCGCTGGACAGCTCGGCTATCCAGATCAGGGCGAACATCCGGCCGATCGCGCTGCTCGCCGTCGGGTTGGTGCTGTTCAGCACCGGGTGCGTCGGGTTGGTCGCCTGGTGGTTGGTGCCCGGGCTACCGTTGGGCGCCGCGCTGGCGCTGGCGGCCGTGGTGGCCCCGCCGGATGCGGTGGCCGCAGTGTCGATCGGGCGCCGGCTGGGATTGCCTCGCCGGATGATGACGTTGCTGACCGGGGAGAGCCTGTTCAACGACGC
>JAICHZ010000214.1 GCA_025924655.1 Pseudonocardiaceae bacterium
CGCACCACAGAACGGGATACCCGACCCGGAGGGTGAGCACCTGCTCGTGCTGGCCCGCGACCCCGAGGGTTACCGCAGGCTGTCCCGGGTGATCAGCGACGCCCAGATCGCCGGGAAAGAGAAGGGCAAGCCGGTCTATGACCTCAACGAGGTAGCAGCCGCTGCGGGTGGGCACTGGGTGGTGCTCACCGGTTGCCGCAAGGCCGGGGTGCGGGCAGCGTTGGAACGTGAGGGGCCGGCCGCCGCCGCCACCCAGCTTCGCCGGCTCACCGAGTTGTTCGGCGCGGGCCACGTCGTCGTTGAGCTCACCGCGAACGGGCTGCCAGACGACACCGAGCGCAACGACGCACTCGCCGCGCTGGCCGTAGCGCAGCGGCTGGATACCGTCGCCACCACCGCTGCGCACTACGCCACCCCGTCGCGGCACCGGCTGGCCACCGCACTGGCCGCGGTCCGCGCCCGGCGCAGCCTGGACGAGATGGACGGCTGGCTACCGGCCGCGGCAACAGCACACCTACGCTCCGGAGCCGAGATGGCCGACCGGTTCGCTCGCTGGCCCGGGGCCGTCGAGCGGGCCGCCGCGCTAGGCCGGGAGTGCTCCTTCGACCTGCACCTGGTCGCGCCGGATCTGCCACCGTTCGCCGTCCCCGGCGGTCACACCGAGGCCAGCTGGCTGCGCGAACTGACCTGGCTGGGCGCGGCCACCCGCTACGGCAGCTACGACGAGCGTCCCGGTGCCTACCACCAGATCCAACACGAGCTGGCCGTTATCGAGGAAAAGAACTTCCCCGGCTACTTCCTCATCGTCCACGACATCGTGGGGTTCTGCCGGCAGGCCGACATCTTCTGCCAGGGTCGCGGGTCGGCCGCCAATTCCGCGGTCTGCTACGCGTTGGGCATCACGAGCGTCGACGCGGTGGCGATGGACCTGCTCTTCGAACGGTTCCTCGCCCCGGATCGGGACGGCTACCCCGACATCGACCTGGACATCGAGTCCGACCTCCGAGAAGAAGCCATCCAGTACGTCTATGAGAAATACGGCCGGGACCGCGCTGCCCAGGTCGCCAACGTGATCACCTATCGGGCTCGCTCGGCGGTACGGGACATGGCCAAGGCGTTGGGCTATTCGACCGGCACCCAGGACGCCTGGAGCAAGCAGATCGACCGCTGGGGACCGCTGAATCGGACCACGGATGACACCGACATCCCCGAACCGGTGCTGGTGCTGGCCGCTGAGCTGGAGGGATTCCCCAGGCATCTGGGCATTCACTCCGGTGGCATGGTGATCTGCTCCCGGCCGGTGGCTGAGGTCTGCCCGGTGGAGTGGGCGCGGCGGGAGAACCGCTCGGTGGTGCAGTGGGACAAAGACGACTGCGCGGCTGCCGGGCTGGTCAAGTTCGACCTGCTCGGGCTCGGGATGCTTTCCGCGCTGCACTACGCGGTCGATCTGGTGGCCCGCCATTACCGGCACCGGGTGCAGCTTTCGGATCTACAGCCCACCGACCCGGCCGTCTACGCGATGCTGTCCCGAGCCGATTCGGTCGGGGTGTTCCAGGTGGAATCACGCGCGCAGATGGCCACCCTGCCGCGGCTGAAACCGAGAACGTTCTACGACCTGGTGGTCGAGGTGGCGCTGATCCGTCCCGGCCCGATCCAGGGTGACTCGGTGCATCCCTACATCCGGCGCCGAAACGGCCAGGAGGCCTGGGACTACGACCACCCGCGGCTGGCGAACGCGCTGCGCAAGACACTGGGGGTGCCACTGTTTCAGGAGCAGCTGATGCAGATGGCCATCGACGTCGCCGACTTCTCCGCCGCCGAGGCCGACGAGCTGCGCCGTGCGATGGGCGCCAAACGGTCCACCGAGCGGATGGAACGCCTCCGCGGGCGGCTGTTCGAGGGAATGGCCCGGCACGGGATCCGCGGCGAGCTCGCCGAGAAGATCTACGCCAAGCTGCTGGCCTTCGCCAACTTCGGTTTCCCGGAAAGCCACTCGATCAGCTTCGCCTCGCTGGTCTATTACAGCGCCTGGTTCAAGCACTACTACCCGGCGGCGTTCTGCGCCGCCCTGCTGCGAGCCCAGCCGATGGGCTTCTACTCCCCACAGTCGCTGATCGCCGACGCCCGCAGGCACGGGGTCACCGTCCGTGCTCCGGACATCAATGCCAGCGGGGTGCACGCCGGGCTGGAACCGGCCGCAGAGGGTGCGCCGGAGCAGGCGGTCCGGCTGGGACTGGCGATGGTGCGCACGGTGGGCCAGCCGCTGGCCACCCGGTTGGTCGAGGAACGCCAGGCGCACGGCCGCTACCGCAGCATCGCTGACGTCGCGCACCGGGCGGGGCTGACCACCGCTCAGGCCGAGGCGCTGGCCACCGGTGGGGTGTTCGATGAGCTGACCCCGCAACGACGGCAGGCGCTGTGGTCCGCCGGCGCGGTGGCCGCGCAGCGGCCGGACCGGCTGCCTGGCACTGCAGTTGGGATCGTGGCGCCCCCGCTGCCTGGGATGAGCGCGCTGGAACTCGCCGCGGCCGACGTCTGGGCCACCGGGGTCTCGCCGGATAGCTTCCCCACCCAGTTCCTCCGGGCGGACCTGGCCAGGCTGGGTGTGGTGCCCGCCGCCCAACTGTGGGAGCGCGACGACGGGCAGCGGGTGCTGGTCGCGGGCGCGGTGACGCATCGGCAGCGCCCGGCCACCGCGGGCGGGGTCACGTTCCTGAACCTGGAGGATGAGACCGGCATGGTGAACGTGATCTGCTCGCCGGGTTTCTGGGTCCGGTACCGCACCATCGTGCGGGCCTGCCCGGCGCTGCTACTGCGCGGCCGGTTGCAGATCGCCGAGGGAGTGATCAACGTGCTCGCCGAGCATGCCGCAGCGCTGGACATGCGGGTGCGCTCGGATTCCCGCGATTTCCGGTGACACCCGGCCGCCAACGGCGGGTAGATCACGGTCTGTGTGACCTGGGCGACACGGTTTGTCGTCTACGACACACAAACCGCGATCATGGTGGACAAGCGGGACACCTGAGAAGGTAGCGGGTATGCCCGAGACCGCTGATGATCACCTAGCCGAGGCCGAGGCCGAGGCCGAGGTCGTCGAGGCTGAGCTGGTCGAGACTGAGCTCACTGGGCTCGACTTCACCGACGCGGTCTTCGCCGACGAGGAGTGGGACGGCCGCTGCTTCGTCGGCTGCCGGTTCACTGAGGCCGACCTGCGTGGGCTGCGCACCCGCAGCTGCCGGTTCACCAACTGCGACTTCACCAACGCCGACCTCGGCGCCTCACAGCACCGCGCGACGGCGTTTCACAGCTGCACCTTCCAGCGCACCACGCTGACCGACTCGGTGCTGGAGCACTGTTCGCTGCTGGGCAGCACGCTCAGCGACTGCCGGTTGCGGCCGTGGACGCTGCGCGAGGTCGACCTGCGCCTCACCGGCCTGGGCCACGCCGATCTCCGGGAGGTGATGCTCGCCGGGCTGAAGCTGACCGAGGCGAACCTGGTGCGAGCCGACCTGCGAGGCGCTGACCTGTCCGGCGCGGACCTCACCGGGGCCCGGCTGCTAGGAGCCCGGCTGGAGAGCGCCGACCTGCGCGGGGCCCGGCTGGACGCGGACGCTCTGGTGCAGGCGCGGCTGACCGGCGCCCGGATCGACGTGGACACCGCGATCCGCTTCGCCGTGGCGAACGGGCTGCGGGTGGATCTCGGGAGGTAACCAGGGTGATGCGAGGATGCCCCTCGTGAGCGCGGTGGTACTGGACGGAAAGACGACAAGGGATGAGCTCTTCGCGGATCTGCGGACCCGGGTGGCTGCGCTGCGCGGCAAGGGAATCATTCCTGGGCTCGGCACGGTCATCGTCGGCGATGATCCCGGCTCGCATGCCTACGTGCGGGGTAAGCACAACGACTGTGCGAAGGTCGGCATCGCCTCGATCCGCCGCGACCTGCCCGCGACCACCACCCTCGACGAGCTGTTCGCGGTGATCGACGAGCTCAATGCGGACCCGGCTTGCACTGGATACCTCGTGCAGCTGCCGCTGCCCGCGGGGCTGGACGCCGGTGCCGTACTGCAACGGGTCGACCCCAGCAAGGATGCCGACGGTCTGCATCCGGTGAACCTGGGTCGCCTGGTTCTCGGTGAGCTGGGACCGCTGCCCTGCACCCCGCGCGGCATCGTGGCGTTGCTGCGTCGCTTCGATGTACCGCTGGCCGGCTCGCGGGTGACCATTGTGGGCCGCGGTATCACCGTCGGTCGCCCGCTGGGTTTGCTGTTGACCCGGCGCAGCGAGAACGCCACGGTCACGCTGTGTCACACCGGGACCCGGGACCTCGCGGCTGAGGTGTCCCGCGCCGATATCGTGGTCGCTGCGGCGGGACGGCCCGGACTGATCACGCCGGAGAGGGTCAAGCCGGGGGCCGCGGTGATCGACGTTGGGATCACCCGCACCGACGCTGGGCTGGCCGGGGACGTCGATCCGGCGGTGGCCGAGGTCGCCGGCTACCTGGCACCGGTTCCGGGTGGGGTGGGACCGATGACCAGGGCGATGTTGCTGGCCAACGTCGTCGAAGCCGCTGAGCGGTCCGGCGCATCATGACCACCCGCACGAGCCTGCGGCCACAGCTGGCGTTCGGTCTGGTCCTGGCCGTCGTGGCGGTGGCCATGGTGCGCATCACGCAGTACCACTGGCGGGAGGGCACAGTGATCATCGGCGGCGCGCTGCTGCTGGCTGCGGGATTGCGGGCGGTGCTCCCTCCTGAGTGGACGGGGTTGCTCGGGATCCGCCGCCGCGCCTGGGACGTGGGCACCTACGTCACCTTCGGGCTGCTGATGCTCGCCGTGGCGCTGACGATCACCGGGGGACCCCTGACCGTAGGCTAGCTCAGCAAGCATTGATCATGGGGAGGATCGATGGCACGTTCCGGCACGGTTGCAGTCATCGGAGCCGGCTTTTACGGCTCGACCACTGCGCAGCGGCTGGCCGAGTACGACCTGTTCGACACGGTCGTGCTCACCGACATCATCGAGGGCCGGCCGGAGGGCTTGGCGCTGGACATGAACCAATCCCGACCGGTGGAGGGCTTCGAGACCAGAGTCGTCGGCCAGACCACCGGTCGCGACGGTTCCGGTTATGCCGCGATCGCCGGTAGCGAGATCGTGGTGATCACCGCTGGGCTACCCCGCAAGCCGGGGATGAGCCGGATGGACCTGCTTGAGGTCAACGGCCGGATCGTCCGGCAGGTCGCGGAGAACGTCGCCGAGTACGCCCCCGACGCGGTCGTCATCGTGGTGTCCAACCCGCTGGATGAGATGACCGCGCTGACCCAGCTGGCCACCGGGTTCCCCCGACACCGGGTGATGGGCCAAGCCGGGATGCTCGACACCGCGCGGTTCACCAACTTCGTCGCCGAGGAACTCGCCGTCCCGGTGTCCTCGGTGCGCACCCTGACGCTCGGCTCGCACGGCGACACCATGGTTCCGGTGCCCAGCGCCTGCACGGTCGATGGCGCGCCGCTGACCGACCTGTTACCCGCAGGCAAGATCGAAGAGCTGATCACCCGGACCCGAAACGGCGGGGCCGAGGTGGTCGCCCTGCTCAAGACCGGGTCGGCGTACTACGCACCATCTGCAGCGGCGGCTCGCATGGTGCGTGCGGTACATCAAGACTCCGGTGCGGTGTTGCCGGTCTGTGCCTGGTTGGAGGGCGAGTACGGGATCTCCAATGTCTACCTGGGCGTCACAGCCGAACTGGGTCGCAGTGGAGTAAACCGGGTGGCGGAAATCCCGTTGACCGCGGGAGAGCTCGCGCAGCTGCGGCAGGCCGCGCAGGCGGTTGCGGCGAAACAGGCCGACGTGCGCAACCTATGATCGGTAGTAATTCGCGACAGGAGAGCCCGTTCTCGTGGACAAGATCAAGGTAGTGGGAACCGTCGTCGAGCTTGACGGCGACGAGATGACCCGGATCATCTGGCATTTCATCAAGGACAAACTGATCCTGCCCTACCTCGACATCAACCTCGACTACTACGACCTCGCCATCCAGCGCCGCGACGCCACCGACGACCAGGTCACTGTCGACGCCGCGCACGCGATCGCCAGGTACGGAGTAGGGGTCAAATGCGCCACCATCACACCCGACGAGGCGCGGGTTGAGGAGTTCGGCCTGAAAAAGATGTGGCGCTCACCCAACGGCACGGTCCGCAACATTCTCGGTGGGGTGATCTTCCGCGAGCCGATCATCTGCTCCAATGTCCCACGTCTCGTGCCGCACTGGACCAAGCCGATCATCATCGGTCGGCACGCATTCGGCGATCAGTACAAGGCCAGCGATTTCACCGTTCCCGGACCCGGCACGGTGACGATCACCTACACTCCCGACGACGGCCGGGCGCCGCTGGAGATAGAGGTCGCGAGGTTCGGCGAGGGCGGTGGTGTCGCGCTCGGGATGTTCAACTACCGCAGATCGATCGAGGATTTCGCCCGGGCCTCGTTTCGCTACGGTCTGGCCCGCAAATACCCCGTTTACCTGTCGACGAAAAACAC
>JAICHZ010000215.1 GCA_025924655.1 Pseudonocardiaceae bacterium
GCGGTAGCGGCCACCTTGCACTGCGGCGCCAGCCGGTGCACCGGGGTGTCGGCGGGAACCAGCAGGGCGGCGTGGGTGGCACTCACGAAGGTTCCAGCCGGCGATCCGTACAGCCCAGGCCGCTCGCCGTGACGTCCAATCCCACCACGTCGCCGATCACCACGGTCAGCGGGGCGGGCAGCCGCGCCGACGGCGGCTGGGCCAGGGTGCCGCGGACGGTGCGCTGGTGTGGGCGGCTGGCGGCGCTGATGGCGGCAACCGGGGTGTCTGGCGGCATCCCGCCCGTGAGCAGAGCGGCGACCACCCGGCGCAGCGCCGCCCGTCCGGTGAGCAGCACCACGGTGCCACCCAGCTGGGCCACCGCGGCCCAGTTCACCTCGTCGACGTCGTCGTTGCCGGCGACCACGGTGAGCGTGCGGGACATCTGGCGGACCATCACCGGGATCCCGGCCGCCGCCGGGGCCGCCACCGCAGCGGACACCCCGGGCACCACGTCGACGGCCACCCCGGCGCGGGCCAGCGCCACCGCCTCCTCCCCGCCGCGGGACACCACGAACGGGTCACCCGCCTTCAGCCGTACCACGCACGCCCCGGTGCGACCGAGAGTGACGAGCAGTGCGTTGATCTCATGCTGTGGTGGTGCCGGGGTGGCGCCCTGCTTGCCGACGCAGTGCCGGGTCGCCGTTGGGGCCAGCGCCAGGATATCGGCCATCGAAGGGCGGTCGTAGACGACATGCTCGGCTCGGGCCAGTAGCGCCGCACCGCGCCGGGTGATCAGCTCGGGATCGCCGGGTCCGGCGCCCACCAGATGGACGGTCACCGCGACGCACTGAGCGATCGTGCGGTCACCAGCCAGTCACCCAACCGGCTGGTGCCTCCGGCGCCGACGATCACCACGGTATGCATCCCGGCGCGGTCGGGGTCCAGTGCGGCCAGTGTGGTGATCTCCACCTGCTCGCCGGCTCTCCCCGCGTCGGTGACCAGCCCGACCGGGGTGTCACCGGGCCGGTACTCGGCGAGGACATCGCGGGCCCGGCCGAGCTGCCAGGCCCGCCCCCTCGAGCGCGGGTTGTACAGCGCGAGGACCAGGTCAGCGGCGGCCACCGCGCGCAGCCGGGTCTCCACCGCCTCCCAGGGGGCGAGCAGATCGGACAGGGTCAGGCAGGCGAAGTCGCGAGCCAGCGGAGCTCCCAGCAGCGCTCCTGCCGCGATAGCTGCTGTGACGCCGGGTACCACCCGCACCGCGGGGCGTCGTGCCGGTGGCAGCGCGGCGGCGGCGGTCAACGCCAACGATGCCATCCCGTAGATGCCGGCGTCACCAGAGGACACCAGAGCCACCCGGGCGCCCTCGGCGGCCGCGCGGACCGCGTCTTCGGCGCGCTGCTGCTCGGTGCCGATCTCGCTGGATACCAGGTTTTGGTGTGGGGAAGTGAGGTCGGTGCAGGTCGCCAGGTAACCCCGGTATCCGAGCACCACTTGGGCGTCCCGGACGGCGTCCTCAGCGGCGCGAGTCCGGTGCACAGCACCGCCCGGGCCCAGCCCGACGATGCTGAGCGAGCCGGTCACGGCAACCTTCGCTTGGCGGCGGGAATGGCGCGTCCGGTGGTGGTGCCCGGCAGCGAACGGCGCCGGCAGCCGTGCGAGTAAGTGGGGTCATAAAGCCGGCTACGGGCGCCTGCGCCGGACAGCGCCGGGCCCACCAGTACCAGCGCTGCGGTCCGGATGCCGGACGCGGTCAACGCATCGGCGAGGCCGTCCACCGTGGTGGTGATCACCGTCTCGTCCGGCCAACTGGCTTTCGCGACGACGACCGCGGGGGTGTGCGGTGGGTAGCCGGTCAGTAGCTCCTCCCGCAACGCGGCCGGCCGGCCGGCGGAGAGGTAGATGGCCATCGTGGTGCCATGGCGGGCGAAACCGGCGACACTCTCCCCGGCCGGCATCGACGCCTCGGTCCGGCCGCCGCCGAGCCGGGTGAGCACGGCGCTTTGCGCCACCTCGGGCGCGGTGAGCTCCACCCCGGCAGCGGCCGCCGCGGCGGCCAGCGAGCCCACCCCTGGCACGATCTCGAAGACTCGGTGGTGACTCGTGCACCAGCTGATCTGCTCGGTCAGAGCGGAGTACAGCGAGACGTCTCCCGAATGCAGCCGCACGATCGCAGCGTCCGGGTGCGCCGTGTACACCGCGAGCACGTCCTCCAGCGTCATGCCCGCCGAGTCGTGCAGCTCGACATCGTCGCGGCAGTGCTCCAGCACCGCGGTAGGCACCAGCGACGATGCCCAGACCACCACGTCAGCGGTGGCGAGCCGGTCCGCGGCACGCAGCGTGAGCAGGTCCGGTGCGCCGGGTCCGGCGCCCACGAACGAGATCAGCCCAGTGCCCATAATCCGAGGGTAACGCGCTGGCGGTCACCGCCTGGCGAGGGTGAGGCAGGCGATTGGGGCGCCTGCCTCACCGGCGTGGCCCGGATCCGTCAGGGTCCGCGTCGCTTCGTGCAACACGATCGATCCGGGCGCCCGATCGGTGAAAACGAAGGGCACCGTGGTGGTCGATATGCCGGCGCCGGTGGAGTCGGTGCGCACGTCGAGCCAGATCTCGTTGTTCGGGTTTGCGTACCGGGGGCGGCTCGACGGCGCTTGGGGCGTCGCAGCGGGATCGAGATGATTCTGGAACCGCGGTCCAGCCGCATCTTCGGCCGCACCGCAGGATTGGGTGTGTGCCTGCGCTGCGTAGCCCCGGTTGGGCAGTAGTCCGAAGACCGTGAGCTGCGCTCGGGTATAGCCGTCCGACGACGGGATCAGGCTGGCCGTCATAGCGGCACCGATCGGCGCCAGATCCGGGTTGTAGGTGATGGCTATCGAGGCAGGATTAGGCGTCGTGAGCGTGCCGCTGCCGAACAGGAAAATCGCGGATCCCGGGCTGTCGAACGAGGCCGGTACCGTGGGCATGCTGATGCTCTGGTAGGCCCAGCCAATCGGTGCAACGGCCATGACGGTCCCGACGACGAGAAGTCGGCGCAACGCTGTGTGAGGTCTACCCCCCCAGCGTTCACTCATGAGCGTGATTGTGCCCGACCTGTGCGCGTGCGGCGATACCCCTTACTGCGCATCGGGGTCACTTTCCATGGCGAGGACGAAATTTTCCACGTAGTGCAGCGCCAATTCTTCGCGATCGGTGGGGTGGGGCGCCCAGGCGAGCGCGTCACCCGCGAGACCCAGCAACTGATCCTCGTTGAGCCTGGAGACGATGAAGCGGGCGAGGCCAGTTCCGTCGAGGTCCGGACGCAGGCGCCGGGCGAGGACATATTGGGTGGCCAGCTCATCATCGTGGTCTTCGTCGCTCATTCGCGGTCTCCGTTCGGCCCACCACCGTCGGTGCAGCACCATTGTGGCGGCAAGCTGTACGCCGTGCCGAGGGCCGGAAGGGAAGACGTGAGTCGCGCTGCGCATCCGATCGAAATCGAGTCATACCGGATCCTCCGATCCCAGGTGGACACCACCGGGTTACCGCCCGCTACCCGAGCCGTAACCGAACGGGTTATCCACGCCAGCGCGGACCTGGACTACGCCACTGACCTGGTCTGCGACGAGGATGCGTTGCACGTGGGGCACCGCGCGCTCGCCAGCGGAGCGCCGCTGATAGTCGATGTCCGGATGCTTGCCGCGGGCATCACCTCACGGCAGTGTGTGGTCGCGCTCGATCTGGCGCCCGCCTCGTCGCCGGGGCTGACGCGTTCCGCGGCGGGTATCCGGGCGGCCGCTATCGAGTACCCCGAAGGCGCGGTGTGGGCAGTGGGCAACGCGCCCACGGCGCTGCGCGAACTGATCCGCCTCGCCGTGGCCGGTGCGCTGCGCCCGGCGCTGGTGATCGGGCTACCGGTGGGGTTCGTCGACGCCGCGCAGGCCAAAGCGGCGCTGCGGGACTCGGGTCTGCCGGCGCTGTCCAACCGCAGCGCCAAGGGCGGAACCGCGGTCGCCGCGGCGGCGGCCAACGCGCTGTTGTGCTGGAAACCGGCCCAGTGAAGCCCTACCTGGTGGGGCTGGAGCTGGCCGGACGGCGGGTCGTGGTGGTCGGCGCGGGCACCGTTGCGCAACGGCGGCTGCCGCGACTGATCGCCACTGATGCCGAGGTGCTGCTCGTCGCCCCGGAGGCCACCCCGGCGGTCGAGGCGATGGCCACGGCGGGGGAACTGCGCTGGAACGCCCGGGGTTATGCCGACGGTGATCTGGAGGGTGCCTGGTACGCCGTGGCGTGCACCTCCGATCCGGCGGTCAACGCCGCTGTGGCCGCCGAGGCGCAGCGGCGGCGGGTGTTCTGCGTCCGGGCCGACGATGCCACCGGTGGTAGCGCGGTCACCGCGGCCACCGGCGACCACGAAGGGTTACTAATCGGCGTGCTCGCCGGACGCCGGCCGCGCCGCTCCGCCGCCGTCCGCGACGCGTTGATCGATGCGCTGCGCACCGGAGTCGTCGACGATGCCCCGGACGCCGAGGACCACGTCGCGACTCCGGGAGTGGCGCTGGTCGGTGCGGGACCGGGCGATCCTGACCTGATCACCGTGCGTGGTCGGCGGTTGCTGGCCCGCGCCGACGTGGTGTTGGCCGACCGGCTGGCGCCCCGCGAGTTGCTCGACGAGCTCGGTGCGCACGTCACGGTGATCGACGCCGCGAAGGTGCCCTACGGCCGTGCGATGGCCCAGGAGCAGATCAACGCGCAGCTGATCGAGCACGCCAAGGCCGGCCGGTTCGTAGTGCGACTGAAGGGCGGTGACCCCTACGTCTTCGGGCGCGGCTTCGAGGAGGTGCTGGCCTGCACGGCTGCCGGCGTGCCGGTGACCGTGGTCCCGGGCATCACCAGCGCCATCTCGGTACCGGCCGCGGTGGGAATCCCCGTGACGCACCGGGCGGTGGCCCATGAGTTCGTCGTCGTGTCCGGTCACGTGGCGCCGGACGATCCCACCTCGCTGGTGGACTGGCCGGCGCTGGGACGGCTTCGTGGCACCCTGGTGCTGCTGATGGCCGTCGAGCGGATCGGTGTGTTCGCCGACGCCCTGGTCACCCACGGCCGGGACCCAAACACTCCGGTCGCCGTGGTCTCCGACGGCACCCTGCGAAGCGAGCGGGTGGTGCGCTCCACGCTGGCCGACGTCGCCGCAGATGTGGCCCGCGGTGGGATCCGCCCGCCGGCGATCGCGGTGATCGGGTCGGTGGTGGCGCTGCGCGCCCCGTGAGTGCGTAACAGTGTTCCAGCACTCAAATGCCACTCACGGCTTATCCACAGGCGGCGCTGTCGGGACGACATCCGCGCGCGTTTGCTAGCGCGCCAACCTCTTTACGGGGCGGTTTCCCACGTCAGTACCTCGTTGAGAACGGTGAGTGCGTCGCCGCGCACTCGGCGCTCCACGAGTCCTTCACCGGGAACGATCAGCGACGAGGTCCGCTTGCGCCAGGCGAAGCAGTCGCGGCTGAATCCCTCGATGTTGACCGCGTCCACCCAATCACCGGTCACCCGGTTTCCCACCAGCGGCCCATCTACGCCTGAAGCGGCCCGCTGGAACTGGAATCCCCGCTGCTTGAGCTGGTCGAGCCGCAGCTTCGCGATTACCAGATCTGGGCTCTCAGCACGCACCGGACGCCACCTGTGTCCTGCGCCAGGGGCGGTCGTTGAGTGGAGCACGGTGGAGCCGAGGGCGTCCGGCTAGCTCCTCGGCGCCACCGTGGTCGGAGGCCGGATGCCGGTTCAGCTCGCTGGTGAGGTGGTACAGCACCACGTCGTCGGGCTGATACAGCCAGAAACTCGACTTGGTGTGGATGCGGCATTTGCGTTGCCATTGCCCGAGAATTGAACGCGAACGGCGACACCACTGGCACCGGCCCCGTCGATCCACCGAATGATCACAGAGCAGCAGGTACAACACCGCGCAGGCACGAAACTGGATACAGCCGGCCCCGCCACCAGCAGTCGGCTTGACCGTGATTGCCGCCAGCAGGGCATCGCGCAGCGCGCTCATCATGTTGTGGGTGGTCTCTGCGGCGCTGTCGCGCACGATGCTTCGCTTCATTGCCGCGGGGTGCATACAGCTCACTCTGGGTGAGAACACGCGGTTGCGGGAGTGGCCAGCTTAGTGGCCGCACCGCTCGATCTCCGTCATGAGCATCCGAAGTGTCAGGGAGTGCTTCTCCGTCGGCAGCGCATCGAGTGCAGCTCGCGCATGCGTGGTTCCACCTTCGCGATCTCCTGCCCGGACAAGCATCAGGCCGCGGTGCATCTCTAGATGAGTACGGAACCGAGGCATCGACTCCGGGAGCGTGCGAGCCGCTTCGTCTTGAGCCTGTAGGGCCAAGTGTTCTTCGCCCAACCGCGCGGCCAGCAGCGAGATGAATACGTTAAAGCGCCACCAAGGCACCGCATAGTCGGATTCGGCGTTATCGGACCCGGCGGTGTCGAACACTCTGCGCCCCTCATCC
>JAICHZ010000216.1 GCA_025924655.1 Pseudonocardiaceae bacterium
CCGTGCCGAGACTGATCCATCGTAACCCTCATGACGTAGCAGCGACTCAAGGCCGATCCGATCCTCATCCGTTATCTTCATAACAGGAATTATGACATCAATCTCAACCGAGGTAAAGCACATTCAGTTACGAAACACTAGCCAGCTGACTGTGCCCCCGCCTATTGGAACCTAATCGCGGATGTGAGCGCCCAGAAACCGTCAAATGGAACCTAATCGCAGTTCCTGGGCCCGGCTGACTGGCTATTGGAACCTTATGGTCGTTGTCAGCTCATCGAGCTGAGGCAGAACGGGTGGCCGATTGGATCGAGCATGACCCGCCAGCGATGCGGTCGAGGCTGCTGCTCAGCGCTGGTTGCGCCGAGTGCGAGGACCTCAGCTTCGATGGTGTCGAGCTGGGCGGGTTCGGCGACGTTGAAATCTAGATGCATCTGCCCCGGGTGACCGGGGTCAGGCCAGCTCGGTGCCGAGCAGTCCTCGGTTCGTTGAAATGCCATCCCGATTGGGTCGGCCGCCAGGTAGACGAAGTCCAGGCTGCTAAAGACCACCTCACCGCCGGTGAGCCGGCGGTAGAACTCGGCTAGCTCAGCTGGCTCTGGGCAGCTGAGGGTCACCCCCTTGAGCCGGACGATAGACATCGCGAACCTCCTGGATTTCTGAACGGGCGTCAACCGTACGACCCCATACCGACACTGCTGCAGACCACTGAAACCCGCTATTCGGCTCCGAATGGAGATCGACGCGGCGCCAGAATCGCTATTCGGGTCCGAATGGCGATTCTGGCAGCGCCGGGATTTCAGGCGGGACGGATGCCGCGGGCGAGCAGGCGGGCGACGTAAGTCGCCAGCTCCGCAGCAGTCCACGGGTAATGCTCCAGCACCAGCATGCGCGCGCAGGATTCGGCGACCGTGGCGATCATCTCAGCGACGACGGGTGCCTTGCGGTCGATGTCGTCGATCTCGGCGGCCGTCATCGACTGGCGCACCAGCTCGCGTAACTGGCCTACCACCATCTCGCGGACGCGGCGTACCCGAGCGGCGACGACAGACCCGGAACCCCAGCCGGAATCGAAAACGACCCGCCATGATGTCGGCGCCTGACCCACCCCAGAGAGGAAGGCCGTGAACCCCGCCGCCAGTACGGCCTCGACGTTGTCAGAGACCAGATTGCTTGGCAACGACTCGTAGATCGCGTCCATCAGACGACGCTCCTCACGATCCAGCAGCGCCAGTAGCAACTCGTCCTTGTTCGAGTAGCACTCGTAAATCACCGGTTTCGTCACACCGGCCGCATCGGCCACCGCCTGCATCGACGTGCCCCGGTAGCCGCGCTCGACGTAGACCTCCAACGCAGCATCGAGGATCAGCGGCCGCCGACGTTCGGGCCCTAAGTGAGCGGCCCGAGCGCGTCCGGCTCGGGCCGCCCGGCCAGCCGCCAGCGACGCCACCTTCCGGTTTACCACTTGACAAATCTACCATGCCGTAGGAAGTTCCTACCAAAGAGTAGGAAGTAGCGAGGAGCCGGCAGATGGCAGCTAAAAAGGTGGCCGATCCGGCTGATCTCGTGAAGTTCCGGGAGTTACAGCAGCTGGCGTACGCCGCGGCACAGTCGGTCGCGCAGACGCTGGAGCCAGGGGTCACCGAGAGGCAAGCCGCTCGCCGGCTTCGCGAGTACCTGATCGAGCGGGGAGTGCAGGACTGGTTCCACACGCCGTTCGCGTGGTTTGGGGACCGCACGGCGTTTCGGGGTTTCCGGACTCCCCTGCAGTTCTTCCCCACCGCCCGAAAGCTGGCGGAGAACATGCCGTTCATCCTCGACTGCGCGCCGGTGCGGGACGGCTACATGGCAGACATCGGCTACGCCGGCTGCCTGGGCACCAACCGGATATTCGATCAGCTGATGGCCGACCTGGCCGAGTATCGAAAGCTGATCGTCGCACGAGTCAACGAGGGCGTACCGCTGCAGCAAATCTATCGCGACGTCGATGCACTGATAAGCCAGCAGGGTTACGACAACCGGCACCGCGTCTACCCCGGCCGGGTCATCGGGCATCAGATCGGCAAGGTGCACTCCCGGCTGCCGAAATCCATCGCGGTCGGCTTCGGCATCCGATCGCTGCAGACCCTGGTCGGGGACCTGATCGTCGAGCGGATGCACCACCGCTCGCCGCTGTGGGCCGACGGCGCGATCTCCGACCACCCGGCGACTCCCGGTTTGTGGGCGGTGGAACCACATATCGGCTTCCGCGACGTCGGAGTGAAGTTCGAGGAGATCCTGGTGGTAACCAGTAGCGGTAGTGCTTGCTGGCTTGATGACGATCTTCCACACGTGCGCCGCTGGCAGCGAACGGCGGCCGCGTGATGGCCCGGGACGTCGTCTCCACCGATGGCGTGCGGCTGCGCGTACACGAGTCGGGACCGCACGGCGCGCCCACGGTGGTGTGCATCCACGGCTACCCCGATGATCACACCCTGTGGGACGGCGTTGCGACCGAACTGGCGCCGCGCTACCAGGTCGTCAGCTATGACGTCCGGGGGGCCGGCGAGTCCGGAAAGCCTCGCGGCCGCCAGGCCTACCGGCTCGACCAGCTTGCCCAAGATCTGGTCGCGGTGATCGACGCGGTCAGCCCGGACCGTCCAGTGCATCTGATGGCCCACGATTGGGGAGCGGTACAGGTCTGGCATGCACTGACCGGGCCGTGGCTGGCTGACCGGGTCTGCTCCTACACGTCAATCTCCGGGCCCTGCCTGGACCACGCCGGACACTGGTTCCGGGCGCGGCTGCGCCGGCCCACGCCGCGAGCACTGCGTGAGTTGATCAGCCAACTGGTGTCGAGCTGGTACGTCACGTTCTTCCAGCTGCCGCTGCTGCCGGAGCTGGCCTGGCGCACCGGGCTCGCCCAGCACGCGCTGGCCCTGGCCGACGGTGTCACCACGCCCGCTGTCACCGACGCGGTGAACGGCGTGCAACTCTACCGAGCTAACATGTTTCCCCGGCTGGCGAAACCCAGTCCCCGGCGCACCGACATCCCGGTGCAAGTCCTTGCGCCCCAACGTGATCCGTTCGTCTCCCGATCCCTCCAGACTGATATCCGGCGTTGGGTATCCAATCTCGCGGTTCGCGAGCTGCCCGGTGGCCACTGGCTACCGCGCACCCACCCGAGCACCGTGGCGCGCTGCGCGAGTGAGCTGATCGATCACACCGAGGGTGGACCGGAAGCCCGTGGTCTGCGCCGCGCCCGCCGTACCGGGCGGCAACGAAAGCGGTTCGACGACACCCTCGTGGTGATCACCGGCGCGGGCAGCGGCATCGGTCGGGCCACCGCCCTGGAGTTCGCCGAGCAGGGCGCGGAGGTGGTGGCCACCGACATCGACCAGCAGTCGGTTGAGCGCACCGCGCAGCTGGCCAGCACGCTGGGGCCCACCGCGAGTGCGTACCTGCTCGACGTCTCCGATGGCGGCGCGGTGGAGAAGTTCGCCACCCTGCTGCGCGAAGAACACGGCATCCCGGACATCGTGGTCAACAACGCCGGGATCGGCGTGGCAGGTCCATTCTTCGACACCACGGTCGCCGAGTGGGAGCGGCTCATCGACGTCAACCTGTGGGGCGTCATCCACGGTTGCCGGGTGCTCGGTGGGCTGCTGGTGGAAGGCGGTGCAGGCGGCACCATCGTCAACATCGCTTCGGCCGCCGCGTACCTGCCCAGCCGGGCGCTGCCGGCGTACAGCACGACCAAGGCCGCGGTCCTGTCGCTGAGCCAATGCCTGCGCGGCGAACTAGCCGGGGCCGGCGTCGGCGTGGTGGCGATCTGCCCTGGTTTCGTGCATACCAACATCGCCAGCACTACCCGCTTCGTCGGCCGCGACGCCGCGCAGGAGCGCGCTACCCGGCAGCGCGCGACCGATTTGTATCGCCGCCGCAACTTCACCGCGCGCCGGGCGGCGCAGGAGATCCTGCGTGCGGTGGAGCGCAACTCCGCCATCGCCCCGATCACCGTCGAAGCCAAAGTCGGCCTGCTGGCCGCACGGCTGACTCCGGGGCTGCTCCGCGCCCTGGCCAGAGCAAACGTCGCCCTGTAACCAGCCTTCTTGACAACGCAACGACACCCACGGAAGGGAAATCGGCGGATGTTCGGCCATCACCGCACCGCCTCGGTGCCGCAAGACCCGGAGAACCTCGTCCTCCAGCCACGAAACGTCACCTTCGACTGGACCGACCTACCCATCCACTGGGTGCCCAACGAGCCCTTGGTCACCCACACCTGCAACGTGCTGCACCTGCTGCTGCCTGCTGGCGAACGGTGGTTCATCGACGTATTCGCCCAGGCCATCCCGTTGATCGAGGACGCCAAGCTGCGCGAGCAGGTGGTTGGCTTCATCGGCCAGGAGGCCATTCACGCCCGCTCCCACCAAAGCGTGCTCGATCACTGGAAGGCCAGGGGCATCGACACCGATCCCTACGTCCAGCAGGTTGATTGGATGTTCCGTAAAGCGCTCGGCGATCGGGATCTGAATTCGTCACCCAAGCACCGCGAAGAATGGCTGATCGAGCGATTAGCAATCATCGCGGCGATCGAGCACATCACGGCAATGCTGGGCAACTGGGCGCTCAACGCAGCCGCACTGGACGCCGCCGGTGCGGACGCCACCATGATGGACCTGCTGCGCTGGCACGGCGCGGAGGAGGTCGAGCATCGGGCGGTGGCCTTCGACCTGTTCACCCACCTCGACGGCCGGTGGCACCGGCGGGTGCGCGCCATGATGGTCACCGGCCCGATCATGGCGTGGTTGTGGATCCGCGGAGTCGCTTTCCTGATGCGCGTCGACCCGGAGCTGGGTGGCCGGGTCAAGCCGCGCTGGGTCCGCTATTTCTGGGCCGGCCACCGGCGTCTGCTGCCCACCGCACGCCAGTTAATCGGGACCACGTTCAAATACGCTCGGCCCTTTTACCACCCGTCAAAGGAGTTCTCCACCAGCCAGGCCGTCGCCTACCTCGCCACCTCACCCGCGGCCCTCGCCGCGGAGACCTGATATGGACACCGAGTGGGCCACCCCGCCCGACCTGCGGGGGCGTCAACGTGCCGACCGGATGTTCCGCGCGCTCGGGACGCTGATCACCTTCTATGACTGGCTTACCGCCGCTTTCGCGCGGCGTCCACCGATCCGCCGGGTCGAACGCGATCTGAAGCTCGTGGTAGACGAGGTCCGCGCCGAGGCGTCGGACGTCCGCAGCTTGCGGCTGGTCTGCGCCGACGGCAGCGAGTTGCCCAGCTGGCAACCGGGCAGCCACCTCGACGTGCTACTTCCCTCCGGACGGTGCCGGCAGTACTCGCTGTGCGGCGATCCCGCCGACCGCAGCTCCTACCGGATCGCGGTGCGACGCTTAGCCGACGGCGGCGGCGGTTCCCGAGAGCTACACGACTCAATCAGCACCGGCAGCACGCTGACCATCCGCGGCCCACGCAACGCCTTTCCCTATGTCGACGCTGCCGGGTACCTGTTCGTCGCGGGTGGGATCGGCATCACGCCGATCCTGCCGATGGTCAAGCAGGCGGCAGCGGGTAGTAAGCCGTGGCAGCTGGTGTATACCGGGCGATCCCGTACGTCGATGCCCTTTCTCGACGAGCTCATCGCGCTGGACCCGGCCCGGGTGCGGATCCGCCCGTACGATGAGTACGGCTTTCCCCGCACGGGTGCGGAACTGCTGGAGTACGCGCCGGCTGGGGCCACCGTGTACTGCTGCGCCCCACCAACCATGATCGCCAACGTTCGCCGGGACCGCCCGGCGAGCGCAGCTGCGGCCTTGCACTACGAGCGGTTCACCACCCCGCCCGTCGTGGGCGGCACGCCCTTCGAGATCGAGCTGCGGCGCAGCAACCGGGTGCTCACCGTGCCCGCCGATCGATCCGCGCTCGACGTCATCCGCGGCACGGCGCCCAATGTTGCTTATTCCTGCCAGCAAGGTTTCTGCGGAACCTGCCGAACCCGGGTCATCTCCGGCGACGTCGAGCACCGGGACCGGGTACTGACCGACCGCGAACGCACCGACACCATGACGATCTGCGTGTCCCGCGGGCGCGGTGGGCGGATCGTGCTCGACCGGTAGCCCTAGCGGACGGTGACCAGGTCGACGACGAACACCAGCGTCTCGCCAGGCTTGATCGCGCCACCCGCGCCGCGGTCGCCGTAGGCCAGGTGCGGGGGGATGGTCAGCCGCCGACGTCCGCCGACCCGCATGCCGACGATCCCGTCGTCCCAGCCCTTGATCACCCGTCCGGTGCCGAGCCGGAACTCCAGCGGGGTGCCCCGGTCCCACGATGCGTCGAACTGCTTGCCGGTGGCGTGTGACACGCCGATGTAGTGCGCCCTGATCTGCGAACCGACGACGGCCTCGGGGCCGTCACCGACCACCTGGTCCTCGATCACCAGGTCGCTCGGGGCCGGGCCCTCGGGCACGGTCACATC
>JAICHZ010000217.1 GCA_025924655.1 Pseudonocardiaceae bacterium
CCCGCCGAAGTTATTGGTGTCGGGCTGACACCCACCTATGCTCAGCTAGCACCGGAGATCGCGGGTGACTGTTGAGCCAGACGGTCAGCCACTTGCGGCAGCGTGATCGCAGCCGTGGCGGTCGGGTGAGGCACGTTTGAGGACATCGCTCGGGCTGCAGCCCGAACCCTCCGAGATCATGATCACGGTTTCGGTGCGTTGAGTGACACGTCATGTCACTTGAGGCACCCAAACCGTGATCAAGCCCTGTCCGCTAAGGGCTGTGGGCACGCGAAACGCCGATCGACGCCACCAGCTCCACGGTGATCTCGTCGAGCGAGTCCACGACGACGTCGGCGAGCGCAAGCGCATCCTCGGATGGCGGAAAGGCCGCATTGGGCACGGCGAGCACCCCCAGTCCGGCTGTAGCGGCCGACCGCAACCCGTTGCTTGAGTCCTCGATCGCTATCGCCTGCAGAGGGTCCACGCCGAGCCGCTGCACCACGGTCTGATACACCGCAGGCGAGGGCTTTCCGGCGACCACCTCCTCCGTGGAGACGATGACCTGAAACCACTGTGCCAACCCAGCCGACTCCAGCACGGTGTCAATCAGCCGCCGCGGTGAGGATGACGCGAGGCCGAGGGGCCAGCGACGCCCGAGTCGCTCGACCACCTCAACCGCACCAGGGAGAAGAGGTAGCCACGTGCCGTACTGATCTGCCATCCGGTCGATAACGGTGGCCGCCACCTCATCCGGCTTGGCGGGTACGCCCACCGCGTCAATCAGGTACGTCGACCACTCCGCCGTGCTCATTCCCTGCATCGCTCGGGTCGCACCCGTGGGCCAGGGCCGGCCAGCTTCGGCGGCAACACCGCGGCGAACGACGTCCCACAACTCCTCCGAACCCACGAGCACGCCGTCGAGGTCAAAGACCACCGCACGCACCACCTCCGCGGCCATCATGCCTCCGCAAGTCGCCTCCAACGGTTCCGTACGATTCTCACCGAACGGCTCCCAATTGGCTCGCTTCGCGATCACACGTGATGTTATGCCGGTCGCGCCGGCGTGACAGATCTGCTCGCCGCCACGGCACGGCCTGCGCTGGACCCAAGTGGTCGGCCAACGCGTCCGGCGATGCGCGAGGATGGCGACATGGCACTGCAGTTCCGTGCCGGCCGGTCCGACGAATCGCCCGGCCGTGAGCTGCTGCGCGAGCTCAATGACCTTTTCAGCGCGCAGTACCCGGGCCGAGTCGCCCGCCCAGGTTCGGTAACGACCCCGGACGAGATGGTACCGCCGGAGGGCATATTCCTCGTCGGATACGAGGACGGGCGCCCGATCGCGATCGGGGGCCTGCGCCGCCTGCAGGACGGGATATGCGAGATCAAGCGGATGTACGTCGTACCCGAGGCGCGCTCGCGCGGGGTCGGCCGGGCCCTGCTGGCGGCGCTCGAGGACGATGGTCGGAAGCTCGGTTACAAGCGCGCGCGGCTCGACGCGGGTCCGGAGCAGAAACACAGCCGCATGCTGTTCGAGAAGACCGGCTACCTTGAGATCCCGAAGTACAACAACAACCACATTGCGGTCTACTTCGCCGAGAAGCGCCTCTAAGCCAGTGTTGCGAGCGCCAAACTAGCGCGCGTTGGGACTGGTACGAGCGCGTGCGATCGTGTCAACGTTCCGTTGGTGAACCAATCACTGAACGGAGATCGGCGATGAAGCGTGGCTTGTCTGGTGTGGTGGTCCTCGCCCTCGGCGCAGTCGCGCTGGCTGGCTGCTCCGGAGGCAGTGAACCAGCCGCGGCAACGTCGACCAGCGCTGGATTGACTCCCGGCATCACCACCCGTGGCCTAGGAACGGTCACCAGGACCCCGGACACCGTGACCATCGTCATCGGAGTCCAGACCCGGGCGCAGAGTGCGAAGGCCGCCCTTGCGGCCAACACCGACAAGGCGACCGCGCTGATCAATGTGCTGAAGAGCAAGGGAGTCTCCCCAGCGGACCTGCAGACCAGCCAGCTGTCGGTCAACCCGACGTCCGACTCGGCGACTGGGCGGATCACTGGCTACGAGGTGACGAACCAGGTCACGGCCAAGCTGCATGACATCGGGGCCGCCGGTGGGCTCATCGACGCCGCCGGTGACGTAGCAGGTGACGCGGTGCGGCTACAGCAACTCAGCTTCTCGATCGCGGACGACAGCGCAGCACGGGCGCAGGCTCGCGCCAACGCGGTGCGGCAGGCCCAGGCACACGCCAAGCAAATGGCCGACGGAGCTGGAGTGAGGCTGGGTCAGATTCGCTCGATCACCGAGGTACCGGCCAGCCCTCCGGGCCCCTTGGGCCGGGATGCCTCGGCGGCTGCACCCGTCCCCATCGAGCCCGGTACCCAGGACCTCACCGTCATGGTCGAAGTCGTCTACGCCATCGACCAGTAGTTCTCACGGCACGGTTGCGTCAATGGAAAGTGGGCCCAGACATCCGCTTCGCCCAGGGCCGGGGAACGGGCGACACGCCGGGGACTCCCTTTCCGGGATCGTGCCGCCCGCCCCACCTGCACGTCCGGACCGCGGCGCGGCGACCGGACACGGATGTATCGAGCACAGGTCACGGATCGTTAGCGCGTAGGTTGCTGAGGGCCCTGATCAGTTATAGGACACATCCACCCTGGTCACCACCCGCGTTGTCGGTGCACTGCCGCGCGGTCATGGGACCAGGCGCGACAGCCACATCTTCAGGCCGGCTTCGTTCAGGGCGGCGCTGGAGCCGGCGCCGGTTGTTGCTGCCGCCCCGCAGGCCACACCCGCGGCCAGGCACTCGGTGAGTGATCCGCCCTCCAGCCGCTGGTGCAGAAAACCCACGTTGAAACAGTCACCGGCTCCGGTGGTATCCACCACCCGCACCGGCAGCGATGCCTGAATGGCACACTGACCGTTCTCGGCGGCGACCGCACCGTTGCTGCCCCGCTTGATGACTACTGTCGGTACCAAGTCGGCCAGCACGTCGAGTGCCTCCTCCACGCTGGCTGCGCCGGTGATTCTCAAGGCTTCCGTCTCATTGGGAGCGAACACCTGCACTTGGGAGAGGACCTTGTGGACGTCGGGCATTCCGAGGTGGCCGGCATAGTCCTGGCAGTCCATGAAAACCTGCGTTCCGTGCCGGGCGGCCACATCGAGCGCCGTGGACACCTCAGGCCCGTACTGAAGGTACGGCAGCATCACCACGGCCGGCCGGTATGTTGCAATCAGCTCCTCGAGGGGGCGTGGCGTGACCGGGTCCTCGTAGGCGATCATCGCCCGGTCCTGCGGGTTCGTCAGCACGACTGTCACATTCCGCACGGGCTGCACGTGATGCCGAAAGCCCCGTTCGTCCAAGCCCTCGGCGCGCGCCGCGGCCAGAGTCTCCTGGCTGAAGACATCGGAGCCGAAATCGGCCGCCCACACCACCGCTCGCCCCAACCGGCGTAGCCCCATAGCCAGGGTGAACGCCCCACCAGGCACCATGCCCAGCGCTTGGGCCCACACCTCGGAGCCGAACGCCACGGGCCCCGCCAGATTCCGGAACACCAGGTCGACCGAATAGGCCCCGGCAACCAGCACCAGAGGGCCCGTCCCCTGCCCAGCCAACGGCTTCACCGGCTAAGTCTGTAAGCGAGATACTCGACGTGCTAGCCGTCCCGGTTCTTCAGCCCGCGCCACGACCTGGCGTCGCAGGCCGCTTCGGTTGATCAGCAGCCGCGCAAACCGCAGATCACCGCTGTTGTCGAAAGAACAGAACTCGGCCATCAGGTGCGGGGTTGATGTCGCCGGTGATGTCGATCTGAACCAGCGGCGAACGGTCAGCCACTGGTGGTTACGGAACGGAGGTGGATGAGGTATAGCTGCACTGGTGGGAGGCAAGGGGGGAGCCACGGTCTTGTTAGGCGTTTCGGCGTACCTCGGGGCAAGCGATGTGGAAGCCTTCCGGTACCGATGACAGAAGCTGCGGCACGGTCACCTAACACCGAAGGCTCCTGCGCGAAGATCTTGGCTGCTGACCTTGATGGCACGCTGTTGGGTGGAGACGCGACGGACCGATGGCGGCTGCACGCCGCCCTAGCCCGCTATCCCGAGATAACGGTCGTCTTCGCGACAGGCCGCGGACTGCTAGCAGTGCGCGAGGCGCTGCGCGATGCCCTGTTGCCGCGGCCCCGCTGGATCATCACCGACATCGGGGCCACGGTCCTGGACGGCATCGACCTGTGCCCGCTCGAGCCGTTGCAAACGCAGCTGCGCGTTGGCTGGCCCGGGACCGAGCAGGTACGCGCAGCGCTAGGCCGCTTCCCGGCGCTGAAATATCAAGACGACGTCGACCAAGACGGCCGCTGCTCGTTTTATCTGCCTCACGACCAGCTCACGACGGAGCTCACTGAGGCTGTGGCGGCGCTGGGATGCCGATGGATCTACTCAGCAGACCGCTACTTCGACGTGCTGCCGCCCGGCGCCTCCAAAGGTAGCGCCTTGTTAGCTCTGGCTCGGCAGCAGGGCTGGCCCATGGACGCAATCCTGGTTGCCGGGGATAGCCTCAACGACCTGTCGCTGTTCACGCTCAGTGCACACGGCGTGATCGTCGGCAACGCCGAGCCCGCATTGTTCTCGGCAGTACCAGCCCAGGACACGGTGTACAGGCCCCGGCAGCCGGGTGCCGCCGGTGTGTTGCAGGCATTAGAAAGCCTGGGCTGGGTGCAAACCCGCTCCCCGCTGGTAGTCGCTTACCACCGCCCGCCGGTGAGCTGGACCCCTGAGCGTGGTTGGCAGAAACCAATGAGCCCCAATGGCATCCTGCCCACCCTTGATCGCCTTTTCACCGGAGATTTGAAGGCGATTTGGGTAACCAGTGGGATCGTCGACACCGAAGAGCACCTCGCTCACCTCAACGGACACAACACCGGGATACCGCTGTCGTTCGTTCCACTCACCCCGCACCAATGGAGTGGGTATTTCCACCGGACGTGTAAAGAAGCGCTGTGGCCCGTGCTCATGTCCCAACCCGAGCGAATGCGTTTCGACCCAGCCGCGTGGGCGCACTACCACGCAGTCAACGAGCGCTTCGCCCACCACATCGCCAACACGGCACGCCCACACGCGACCGTGTGGCTGCATGACTACAACCTCTGGCTCGTGCCAGGCCTGCTTCGCACCATCCGCCCAGACTTGAAGCTAGGCCTGTTTCACCACACGCCGTTCCCACCGCCAGAAGTCTTCGCCGCCTTACCCACCGCCGCGGAAATCTGTACCTCACTGGGCTGTCTGGACTGGGCCGGGTTTCACACCTCCGCCTTCGCCGAGTGCTTTCGCCATGCTGTCGCCGATACGCCACGGTCGCCGCGCATCGGTGTCCATCCACTGGGCATCGACCGGAAAGCCATCGAGGCACTAGCCCAGACTCGCGCTCCCCACACACGGCCACTGGCTGAAACGTTGGTGGTGTCCATCGAACGCCTCGACTACGTCAAAGCCCCGCTAGAGAAGGTCGAGGCCGTCGCGACATTGCTCAGCCGACACCGGGAGCTGCGTGGGCACCTACGGTTCCGGCTCGTGTGCGCTCCACCGGAGCCTGGCATTACCGCCTATGATACGACCAAACAGGCACTTGAACAGCGCATCACACAGATCAACCACGCCTGGAGCGTCGGCGGCTGGCAACCCATTGAATACCTGCCCCGCACCTTGTCCTTTACCGAGGTGATCGACAACTATCTCGCAGCAGACGTTTTTTGGGTCACCTCACTCCAGGACGGCATGAACCTGACCGCCAAGGAGTTCATCGCCGCACAAGCAGCTGTGGACGGATCCGGTGTACTGGTGCTCTCCCACCACACCGGCGCCGCCGAACAGCTCGGCACCGCAGCACTGCTCACCGACCCGCATTCACCCGCAAATCTCATCGACACCCTGCAGCGCGCCCTGACACTTCCCCCCGCAGAACGCCGCACACGCCTGAAACACCTCGTCGACCTCCTCGGCCACCAACATCCCACCGACTGGGCGTCCGAGATCATTACCGCCATCCGAGCTAGCGGCCAAGGATCGCTTGGGCGGTCAGGCCTAGCAGCTCCACTGAGCGTTCGCGCATTTCCACCTTGCGGATCTTGCCCGTGACCGTCATCGGGAACTCCTCCACCAGGTGCACGTATCGGGGGATCTTGTAGTGCGCGAGCTGGCCGGTCGCGTAGTCCCGCAGTGTCTCAGCGGTGAGTTCGGGCGCACCGGGTCGCAGCCGCACCCAGGCGCACAGCTCCTCGCCGTAGCGCGCGTCGGGCACTCCGATCACCTGCGCATCCAGGATGTCCGGGTGGGTGTAAAGGAATTCCTCGATCTCCCGGGGGTAGATGTTCTCGCCGCCGCGGATGACCATGTCCTTAATCCGCCCGGTGATGGTGAGGTAACCCTCGGAGTCCATCACCGCGACATCGCCGGTGTGCATCCAGCGCGCCTGATCGATC
>JAICHZ010000218.1 GCA_025924655.1 Pseudonocardiaceae bacterium
AGCATCGCCTGGCGTACCCCCTGCTCGCGCAGATACGCAAGCCCCGCCACGGTCAACGCGCCGCCCAGTCCGGTGCCTTGGGCGTCGGGGTCCACCGCGAGCACGTAGATCTCGCCGAGGCCGTGGGGGTGCACCTTGGTCCAGTGGAAGCCGAGCAGCCGGCCGGCTGGGGCCACCGCCAGCAGCAAACCCTTCGGGTCGAACCACGGCTGCGCCTCGCGCACCACGAGCTCGCCGATATCCCACCGTCGCTGCTCGGGATGCCACGCGAACGCGCGATTGTTGACCGCCACCACCGCCGCTTCATCCTCGCCGGGCACGAAGGCGCGCAGCGCGACCCCAGCCGGCAGAGCTCGGTGGGCGATCGGATCAGCCAGCATCCGACGTAACTGGAACAGTTCCCGCTGGCGAACCAGCCCGGCTCGCTGTGCCAGCCGCAGCGCCGCTGGGTGCTCACCGTGCGCCCACACCCACAGTGGCCCGCGGACCCGATCGAGCAGCGCGGCGAGCAGCGCACCGCCCACCCCACGACGCCGGTGAGCGGGATGCACCGCGAACTCGGCGGTGCGACGCTCGGCGCGATCGTCAAGGCTGCCGTAACCGGTCAGCGTGCCCGTATCGTCGTGGGCCAGCAGGTGTACGAAGCCGGCACCGGGATGGTGCAGCCGCAGCACCGCCGCTTCCGAGAGGGGCTCCACGCCGTCCGCGGCAGTGGCGGCGGCCAGCAGCTTCACTACCGCGGCGATCTGCCCGTCGGCGGGCTGATCGAGCCAGGACAGTGCCAGGGTCAACCCCACTGCCCGGAAAGTGACTGAACCTCGTAGGGATCAGCCCGATCTGAATCACTGTCGACCGCCTCGGCGTCATGCTCGGCGGCGCGCTCCTGCTCGGCCCGCTCCCGGGAACTCATGTTGCGGACCGGGCGGACGAACTTGTAGCCGACGTTGCGCACCGTGCCGATGAGCTGTTCGTGCTCCGGACCGAGTTTGGCCCGCAACCGCCGTACATGGACGTCGACAGTGCGGGTGCCGCCGAAGAAGTCATAGCCCCACACCTCCTGCAGCAACTGCGCCCGGGTGAACACCCGGCCGGCATGCTGCGCGAGGTACTTCAGCAGCTCGAACTCCTTGTAGGTGAGATCCAGCGGCCGCCCCTTCAGCCGAGCGGTGTAGGTGGCCTCGTCGATCACCAGCTCGCCGAGTACCAGCGAGTTTCCGCCGCCCACGGCGGCGTCGGTCGCGCGCCGAGCCACCAGCAGCCGCAGCCGGGCATCGACCTCGGCCGGGCCGGCGGTGGGCAGCAGGATCTCGTCGGAACCCCAGTCCGCGGACAGCGCCACCAGGCCGCCCTCGCTGATCACCACCACGACCGGCACGTCCAGCCCGGTGGATCCCAGCAGCCGGCACAGGCTGCGCGAACCTGCGAGATCTGTGCGGGCATCGACCAGCACCGCGTCGTAGGGTCCGGCGTCGAGCAGGGCGGCGACCTCCGGGGCCGCCGACCGCGCGTTGTGCGCCAACAAACACAGCGCGGGCAACATCGAGGGCGGGTCAGGATCCGCGGTGAGCAACAGAAGCTCCATGCCCGCTCCGTCCTACCGTTGGAGGTCAGCGGTGTCACCGACCCGGTGTCGCTAGCCGGTCGAGCTGCTTGTGTCCAGCGCCGCGGTGGGCCGCGACCGACCGCCCGTTGTGCGGAGAATACCGTGCCGACCGCGAGGACCATACGAAATAGCGAGAATGGTAGGGCTGCGTGCGTAAGCTGATCATCGCGGTATTGGTCATCGTCGCGCTGGCCGTAGCGGCCGACTTCGGCGCCGCGGCAGCTGCTGAGTACACGGTGGCCAAACAGATGCGCCAGCAGCTGAACCTCGCCAGCGACCCGTCCGTACGGATCAACGGCTTCCCGTTCCTGACCCAGGCCGTGGCCGGCCATTACACGTCGATCGACATACAGGCATCCGGGGTGTCCGCAGACCCGCTGCACAACCTCGACGTAGAGGCGACCCTGCACGACGTCGACGCGCCGCTGGCCGAGGTGATCTCCGGCGACCTGCACTCGGTGCGGGCGGCCAAGGTCGACGGCCGGATCCGGATCAAGGACACCGACCTCGGTCGGGCCATCGGAATCGAAGATCTCCGGATCCAGCAACCCTCTGATCAGGAGATCAAAGAACTTTTTCCGCCGGGTACGCCCACCAGTGCTTCCCCGCGGGGCAACCGCGCGCCGATCAAGATGGTGGCGACCACCGACCTCGCCGGCCAACGCACCGAGGTCGTCGCGTTCGGTGTGATCGAGCTCACCCGTGGCTCGGTGCGGATTAGCGCCAGCAACGTGCGGCTTGGCCGCGACGGTGTCGGCACGGTGAGTCTGCCGCGGCCGATCCGCCAGACCCTGCTCAACACCCTGAGCACCAACATCAAGACCGATGGCCTCCCGTTCGCTGTCACCCCTACCAGGCTCTGGGTCGAGACCGGCTCGATAGTCGTGGAAGGCACCGCGACCAACGTCTCTTTACGTCAAGCCGGCGTCGCGGCTGCCACCCGCTGAATGCGCAGCACCCGTCCAGGCGGTGGAATCACGTCCCGGACAGCGGGAGTCTCGGGTAGGCTCGGTTTTGTGCACCTGCTGCTCACCAAGCGCCGGGCGGTTGACTTCTGCCGGCTGCACAGCAGCCTCTGTCCGAGGACCTGACCGGGCGGTGATCTGCACCACTCCGGCTAGCGGCGCTTGCGCGCGGCAGCCGAGCACCCCTAGACAATCCACTGTGTAACGCCAACTCACCAACGAGGAGCTGTCGCATGAGCCGCGAAGACGTCCTGGTCACGCCCGACTGGGCAGAGCAGAACCTGGACACCAAGGGCATCGTCTTCGTCGAGGTCGACGAAGACACCACCGCCTATGACAAGGGGCACATCCCCGGCGCGGTGAAGCTCGACTGGAAGACCGACCTGCAAGACCCGGTGATCCGCGATTTCGTGGATAAGGGTGCCTTCGAAAAACTGCTGTCGGACAAGGGCATCAGCAACGACGACACCGTGGTGCTCTACGGCGGAAACAACAACTGGTTCGCCGCCTACGCCTACTGGTACTTCAAGCTCTACGGGCACCGTGACGTCAAGCTGCTCGACGGTGGGCGCAAGAAGTGGGAGCTCGACGGGCGCACCCAGAACACCGATGTGGTGAGCCGGCCGTCCACCAGCTACACGGCGCAGGAGCCGGACACCTCGATCCGGGCGTTCCGCCAGGAGGTGATCGACGCGATCGGCTCGAAGAATCTGGTGGACGTGCGCGCTCCCGACGAGTTCTCCGGCAAGATCATGGCGCCGGCACACCTGCCGCAAGAGCAGGCTCAGCGCCCAGGACACATTCCCTCCGCGCTCAATGTGCCGTGGTCCAAGGCCGCCAACGAGGACGGCACCTTCAAGTCCGACGACGATTTGCGGGCGCTTTACGGGGCGGCCGGGCTCGACGAGAGCAAGGCGACCATCGCCTACTGCCGGATCGGTGAGCGCTCCAGCCACACCTGGTTCGCGCTGCACGAGTTGCTGGGCTACTCCGACGTCAAGAACTACGACGGTTCCTGGACTGAGTACGGCTCGCTGGTCGGCGCACCGATCGAGCTCGGCAGCAAGGCCTGATAGCCGTGTGCGGAGCACCGGAACAGACCCAGGAATTGCCGCCGGGAACGGATCTGAGCAAGCACACCGTGCTGACCGGCACGGTGCGGACGGCCGGTGAGCCCGTTGGGGGTGCTTTCGTGCGGTTGCTCGACGGCACCGGGGAGTTCACCGCCGAGGTGGTGACCTCAGCCTCCGGGCAGTTCCGGTTTTTCGCCGCCCCAGGCAACTGGACCATCCGGGCACTACACCAATCCGGCACCGGGGAAGCACCGGTCACCGCCGACGGCCCCGGTCTGTTCCCCGTCGACGTCACCCTGGCGTAACCGCATTCAGCGGGCGCAGCGGGGTTATCGAGGGCTGGATAACCCCGCTGCGCCCGCTGATTTCGGGCGGGACGCAGCGGGGCGTATGTATATTCACAGTGGTGAGCATGCCGGGCCTTGCCCCGCCGCCTCCTGGGCCGCCGCTGCCGGGACTCCTGCAGGCGGGACTGATCTGGCTGGATCCGGTTCGGTTCGTGCAGGCCTGCCACCGCCGCTACGGCACGCTGTTCACTACCCGGATACCTGGAATCGGCACACTGGTCTTTGTCACCGACCCGGATGACATCAGGTCGGTGATGCGTGGCGATCCGGCGCTCTTTCACGCCGGGGAAGCAGCCGCCCCGCTGAGCCAAGTCGTCGGGCCGAAATCAATTCTCATGCTCGACGACGACAAGCACCGCCGCACCCGGGCGCTGATGCTGCCTGCCTTTCACGGCGACTCGGTGCGCAGGCAGGTGGCCGAGATGGTCGCCATCACCGTCGACGAGGTCGCCCGATGGCCGGTGGGCGAGCAGTTCCCGCTGTTTCCCCGGATGCAGAAACTCACCCTCGAAGTCATCCTGCGCACCGTCATCGGGGTCCACGACGAACACCGGCTCGCCGCGCTGCGGGCGGCGTTGCCGCCCATGCTCGATATCGGTTCCCCACTGGAACTGATCCCGCCGCCGCGAGTGCTGCTCCGTTTCGGCAGGTGGCGCCGGCGCGCGCAGCGCCGGGCCGCGGCCCTGGCGCTGCTCACCGACGAGATCACCCGATGCCGCGCCGATCTACAGCTCGAGCAGCGGACCGACGCGCTGGCGATGCTGGTGCGCGGCATCAACGGCGCCGACGCCCCGATGGCCGACGACGAACTCCTCGACCAGCTCGTCACGCTGCTGCTGGCTGGGCACGACACCACTGCCACCGCGCTGTCCTGGGCTTTCGAGCGGCTGACCCGCCATCCCGCACTGCTGCACCGCACCGCAGCGGCCGCGGCGGACGGCGACGACGCGTGGTTGGACGCGGTGTGCAAGGAGAGCCTGCGGGTGCGCCCGGTGGTCTTCGAGATCGGCCGCCAGCTGACCGCTCCGGTACACCTGGCCGGGCACCGTATTCCAGCCGGCCACATCCTGGTTCCCAGCATCAACCTGGTGCACCACAGCAGCCGGCACTACCACGATCCGGACGAGTTCCAGCCGCAGCGACTCCTCGATCAGCGGCCCGATCCGGCAATCTGGCTACCCTTCGGCGGTGGGGTCCGTCGCTGCCTCGGCGCCACCTTCGCGCTGGTCGAGATGCGGACCGTACTGCGGGAAGTCCTGCGCCGAGTCGAGCTGGAGCCCACCACCGCGCCGGACGAGCCGGTGCGGCCCCGGCACGTGACCATGGTGCCACGCCAGGGCGCGATGGTGACCGTGCGTCGCCGCCTGACCGTCGCTGACCACGTCGCGACTGGCTGACCCAGCTCAGGCGTGCCACCAGAACGCTTTGGAGCGTTATGGCAGGCTGTCCCCCTTGCGCGGCGGTCACTGGGAGGACGGAAATGGGTCGGGTCGGGATAGCGATAGCTACCGGGGCGGTGCTGATCGGTGTACTCGGCGGCTGCGGGCACGGCACCGCTACGGCGCCCGGTTCCAGCACGACGGGTCCGTCGGCGGGACGGGCGCCGACTCTGGCCGTCCACACGATCAGCGTCAAGGTCCGGGGTGGGAAGGCCACTGGCGACACCGGCAAGGTGACGGTGCCCCTGGGTAGCCCGGTGGTCATATCGGTGAGCAGCGATGTGGCCGACGAGATGCACGTGCACGGTTACGAGCGCACAGTGAAGGTTCCGGCGGCCAGCACCGCGTCGGTCGTCTTCACCGCGAACAAACCGGGAACCTTCGAGGTGGAACTGGAGAACCCGCAGGTTCCCCTGCTGCAACTACAAGTAGGTTGATCACGATTTGGGCGTCTGGGACGACAGATCGAGGCTGGTTTGCCTAGTCGCCTTGCCGCTGGCCGTCAAGATCGTCGATAGTGAGCGCTAACCGCGCAAAGATGCACTGCCACCACTCAGTTTCGGTGATCATGGCGCGCGGCGAGCAGGTCGCTGACGACATCCAGACGGTGATCAACCAGTGGGGCGGGCGGACCGCCTATGATCCCGAGGATGACCAGCGGCCCCGACGGTTTGAGCGGCGATGAGGCGCTGCGGCTCGCCGCCGAGCGCGCCGCGAGCACCGGTACCCGCAACCTTCCCGACTTCATCGACCTGCCGATTCCCGGCGACACCGCGAACCTGCGCGAAGGGCCGCAGCTGCACCCCCAGTGTCTGAGCCTGCTGCCGTTGGTCGGGGTCTGGCGCGGCGAAGGTCAGATCGTCTACCCGACCATCGACGGACCGTACCGATTCGGCCAGCAGGTGGTGATCTGCCACGACGGCCGACCGTTTCTGCGCTTTGAGTCGCGGGCGTGGTTGCTCGACGATGCCGGAAAGGTGATCCGCCCGGCGGCTCGGGAAACCGGGTTCTGGCGGCCGCAA
>JAICHZ010000219.1 GCA_025924655.1 Pseudonocardiaceae bacterium
GCGGGATGGCCTACCGCGCGGGCCTTCCCGTTTAGCCTGGTTCGGGTGGTGTTGCGGTGCGGCAACACCTGCGACAGTTGATCTACCACTGTCGGGGCGGTGACTTCCGGACTACCGCAGCCAGCGCATTACCCAAGCGCCGCACCCACATGGGGTCTGTCCCCGTTGGATCGGCACGCTCACGCCATCGACGAGTACGCCGACCACCCGCACGGGGTGTACGTCGCCCGATGCGGACACCGGCTACGGATAGCCATCAACCTGCACGACGACCCACCCCGCCGGATCTGCATCTCCTGCGCCCGCTGGAACAACCGGTGAGCACCCCCAACACCGACCGCCCGGAGCCGCCCGCGGCACGCGGCAGGGTGGTGCTCCATGCATCCTGTTCGGTGCACCAGGGGGCCCGCGGCTTCACGAACCTGGTAATACGCAAACTCAACGGCGAGATCGAGCTGGACCCGCACGTCGACGGGAGCTGCAAACTCGCATTGACCGAGGACGAAGCCTGCACGCTCCGCGACGCGCTGATCGAATGGCTCGGATGAAGCGCCTCAAGTGGGCATAGACGTTCATCGGGAACCTCGGGAAGGCCGCAGACGACCGTACACGGCGCGCTGAAAGGCCGTCTGTCTGAAATCCTTGATCAGCGCCCCGTAATTACGGGGCGCTGATCGCGGCAGCGACACCGTTAGGTGCCCTTGAGTCGGAGAGGCGGCGTAGAACGATCCCGGGACGTCGGAGGGGACGGACGCCCCTCCGGACCACTTCTGTGTGAACGCTGATCGGCGGCACTTCGCCGTACCTGCGAGTTGTCTTAAGCGCTGTTGAGCTGGGGCTATGTACTAGCGGATGTCGCCTGGCGCGGTCTCGTTGTGCTAATTCTGCTGACGATTTGCTGATGATGATCATCTGAGTGTCACGGGCGAGGATGCCGCAACCGTCGTTGACAGCTATGTCTGAAGCTCGCACGTACCCTGAGGCGTGGCGTCGGCGAGCGTGCCTGGGAGCGGGTCAGGGGATTAAAAAATTGAGATGATCACTGGAACGTGTACTGTTCGAGGGATTGTTGTGCCATTCCGTCGACCTTGGCCGATTGCGTCGTGCAGAAGGGCAGGCTTGAGGAAAGGGGGCGTATTGGGAGTGCGCTACGTGGACGCTGTTTTCGTGTTGGGCGGAGGATCAATTCGCCGCTGGGCTCCTCGGTTGCGGAGGTGACGATGCGTAATCGGGTGTTGTGGATTGGGTTGAGTTTGGTGTTGCTGCTGGGGGTGGTTACGGCTGTGGTGGTCCCGAGGTATCTCGCGGGTTGCCGTCCAGTACCGGGTGCGGCGACTTTTACGGGGACCTCCTCTGATCCTGCAGGCGCTGACGGGATCGGGGATGTGAATTTTCCGCGCTCCGGTAACGGTGGTTATGACGTCACCGGCTATGACATCCAGTTTCGTTATGAGTCTGCGCCCGATCTGTTGCACGGGCAGACCACGATCACCGCTCGGGCTACCGAGGACCTGTCTGAGTTCAAGCTAGACCTGCGGCTGCCGGCTGATGCTGTGGCAGTGGATGACCGACCGGCGGCGATTCACCAAGGTAGTGGCAAGTTGCAGGTCACTCCGGCGGTCGCGGTGCGGGCCGGGGCGCCGATGACGGTGCGGGTGAACTATGCCGGGGTGCCCTCGGCCCTTCCGAGCAGACACTGTGGCGCATCGCCCTGGCTGCGCACCGCCGATGGTGGTCTCGCGGTGGGCGAGCCTGATATCGCCTCGTGGTGGTATCCCTGCAACGATCACCCGTTGGATAAGGTGACCTTCACGATCACCGCGGTCGTGCCCGCCGATCTGCAGGTGATCTCTAACGGGGCCTTGCTGGGTGGCCCGGAACCGGCTGGGCCGGGCTGGCAGCGGTGGCGCTGGGCGCACAGCGAGCCGATGGCCCCCTATCTGGCGTTCGTCGCGATCGGGCATTACGACATCGTGCGCCGCGACACTGCCTTCGGCCCCTATCTGGCCGCCTATGACCGGCGGCTTCCCCCGCCGGTCGCCGCGGCTGCCCGTGCCTCGGTGGAGCAGACACCGCAGATCATCGAGTTTCTGTCCGGGATTTTCGGCCCCTACCCCTTTCACCAGCTCGGCGGAGTGGTGCCCGACACCCCCACCCTCAGCGCCTCGTTAGAAAACCAAACCCGCCCGCTTTATGCCTCAGAACAGTTCACTTCTGGCGAGCGCGTCACGTCAGTGGTGCATGAGCTGGCACACCAGTGGTTCGGGGACAGTGTCTCGGTCTCGCACTGGAGTGACATCTGGCTCAACGAAGGCTTCGCTACCTATGCTCAATGGCTTTACAACGAGCACACCGGCGGCTACAGCGCCCAACAAAGCGCCACGCGGTCCTACGCCCGGCACACGGACGACGACGAATTCTGGAAGATCCCACCCGGCAACCCCGGCGCAGACCAGATGTTCAAGCCAGCGGTCTACGACCGCGGCGCGATGGCACTGCACGCACTGCGCGTAGCGATCGGAGACAAAGACTTCTTCACCGCGCTGCGCACCTGGACCACCCAGCGCCGCGGTGGCAACGGCTCGGTGGCCGACTTCCTCGCTCTCATCCACCGAGTCTCGGGCAAAAACGTTGATAACCTCGCCCAAACCTGGCTATATTCTCCGACCCGCCCACCCTCACCACCAGCCTGACGACCAGCACGACCTGATTGGTCAACTAGCGTTCACCAGGGAGATAGCGCTATGCGCGGACCGCTCCTCGACCCGACCATCGGCTTGCACGCGGGCATGAATCCCGTCCTGCTGCTGGTGTCGTGACCTCCGGATGGCAGCCGAGTGGCCTCTGCACCGCAGGATGGGACCGTCGGATCGTGGACACGATCAATATTGACTGGTGTCGAGGGAGGCCCGCATGCGCAGACTCCGGGACCACCGCCGAGCTGCCGCAGCAGCCATGATACTGGCCGCGGCATTGTTGTCGGCCGCAGTCACTGTCCTGGTGAGTAAGACCGGGGAACCTTCACCTCCCGGCGGGCTGCCCGGGATTCAGGTGCCTTCCTTGTCCTGGAAGGACTGTTCTTCTAGAGCCAACAGTGTGCAGTGCGCGACCGCCCAGGTTCCCCGCGACTACCGGAATCCGGACAGAGGCTTTCTTTCGTTGAACCTCAAACGCCGCCCCGCCACCGACTCCACCCACCGGATCGGCTCGTTATTCGTCAACCCCGGTGGCCCGGGCGGCTCTGGCTCTAATTTCGTCAGCTCCGTGGTAAGCAAATTACCGGCGGAGCTAGCTAGCCGCTTCGACGTCGTCGGCTTCGATCCCCGAGGTGTCGCCGAAAGCGGGCACGTCACCTGCATGACCGCGGAGGAGACCCGGCAGGCGTGGGCGGGCGTATCCGCGAGCGTCCAGCCAGGCGCATTTGAGCGCGGTCAGCGGGCCGCCGAGCAGTTCAACGCCGCTTGCCAGCTGCGCAGTGGTGATCTCCTTCCTTACATCGGAACCGAATATGTCGCCCGCGATATGGACCTACTACGAGCCGCGGTCGGCGACAAGAAGCTCAATTACTTCGGAATATCATTCGGGACATTCATCGGCACCGTCTACGCCAACCTCTTTCCCACTCGAATTCGGGTGATGGCCCTTGACGGTGCCTACGATCCCGAGGCATACGCCAACAACCCCTACCAATACGATTACCGGCAGTACGTCGCAGTCGAGGAGGCGTTGCACCACTTCCTCGACTGGTGCGCGCACAGCCCGGACTGCCCGTTCGGGCACGGCGACCCAGGCGCCGCCTACGACGCACTAGTGTCGAATTTAGATGACCACCCCCTGCGCGACACCCACGGTAACGTCATCGCGAACGGGGCAACACTCACCTACCAGGTCATGTTCGCCCTCAACGGGGGCAGGCCCAGTTGGCCAGGAATCGCCAAGGACTTAAGCGCTGCTCAACAGCGCAGCGGACCGTACGTCGACTCCATAGGCCCCAAATCGAATTTCTTCGCCGCCAACGTTTCGGTGGAGTGTGCCGACCGAGTTTACCCACCCAGCAAACAACTCCTGCCCTCCCGTCTAGCGCTCGCGACCGCTGCAGCTCCTCGGACGGGCCCAGTGGCCGCGTACGGCCCACCCGGCTACGACCACTCCCACGCCAACGCCTGCCAGCAATGGGATGCCAACCGAGCCAGCCGCTACGCCGGTCCGTGGACCGCGCACGGCTCAGCCCCCATCCTCGTGGTCGGCACCACCGACGACCCAGACACCCCCTACCACGACGCCATCACCCTTGCCGCCACTTTGGAAAACGGCCATCTGCTCACCTTCATCGGCGAGGGCCACTCCGGTTTTGCACACAGCCCCTGCTCACGAGCCGCAGAAGTCGCCTACCTCATCAACCTGACCTTGCCACGGAACGGAGCCCGTTGCGCCGACGACCCACCACCGGACGCATAGTCCACAGAGAGATTCTGCGACCTACGCCTTTTTATTTGGAGCGTGACGGGGAATCGAACCCGGGTCTAGCTTGGGAATCTCACTACCGTGCCAGGTGATACCTACTGACCTGCGGATGGCCGATTCGCGGACTGGTGTGGTATTGGCTCGCCATGTAATGCTGATCACTGACCTGCGCCCGGCTGGCGTCGACATCAGCCCAGTGCGTTAGCATCCGTGGCATGTCTGAGGTCCTCGATCGTTACCGCGCTCTCGCCGACGACTTCAGCGCCCGGGTCAACACCGTTCCCGCCGCGGCCTGGTCTAACCAGTCTCCGTGCGAGGAATGGAAGGCTCGCGACGTGGTTGTTCATGTCATCGACGTCCACCGCCACTTCCTGTCCATCCTCGACGGCACCCCGGAGCCCAGCGGCGACCCGGGCGACGTCGTCGCCGCCTGGGTGGCAGTCCGATCCGACGTCCAGACCGCCCTGGCTGACCCCGACCGGGCTGGACGCGTCGTCGAAACGCCGTTTGGGGCGATGCCCTTCGAAGTGTTCGTCGGCCGCGTCCTGTCCGTCGATCTGCTCGTCCACACCTGGGACCTCTCCCGGGCGACCGGCCTCGACGAGCGGATTAATGCCGATGCGGTGGGTCACGCTTATGAGGGTCTCAAACCTATGGACACCATGCTGCGCGGCCCGGGGAGGTTCAAAGACAAGGTCACGCCGCCGGCAGGAGCCGACCTGCAGACCGAGTTCCTTTGCTTCCTCGGCCGGGACGCAGCGCCCGTTCGCTAGAGCAGATCGCGGACCGGAACCCTGGGGACGTATCGCGCCACCGCATACCACTCGGTGCCGACGTGCTCGCTCCCTCACTCGTACAACCGCCCCTCGCTAACAGCGTTGGATAACGATCACACGCGCTCGGGTGCAAGCTGCACCGAAGATCGGTGGTCAGGCCGGGAATGGAGCCAGTAATCAGAGTGATCAGAGCCCCAGCTTGGAAGGTGGGGGGACGATCAAGGGGGTGACGTGCACGAATGCGGACCTGGGGATATGAGCGCGTAAGGACGTAAGTGACCGCTGTTGCCCCCTGGTGACCCTCACTACGGCCACGCGAGGGGCACGCCGGATAGTGTTTGACGCTGCTCCGTTCAGTCGGCAGAGATGCGCCGGAGGCTACTAAGCGTTATCTTCTGAGTCATCTGCACGTACATCTGCAAGTACACAGCGCCGCAGCTTCGTGGAAGATCAAGGGCGGGTGAGCCGCGGCAACCAGGAATCTGCGCGCCGAGTTGGCGGAGACTGTTGGCAAGGCCACGCCCGATCCGCGCCTCGGGCACAGCTGTCGCACATAGTCTGCGCCGCTGCCCGCTCACAAGAGAGGAAAGCGCATGTTGAATTCGCTCAACTTCGGAGCAAGGCTGAAATCTTTGCGGAGATCACGCGCAATTATCCGGGGGCCAGTGACATGCGCGGCGGTTGGGAGATTGAAAAGTTCGACTTCGAACCGCCCAGCGACAGCTGGATGGCAGCCTTCAAGCCGCTGGCAACCTTCGAGCTGGCACTGAAGAGTATGCCGCAGTTTAACAAGTTTGATGTTTGGATCTCCGGAACAACTCCGAAGGGTGATATGAAAACGACTAAGGTGGGAACCATTGTAAACAGGCGGAAATTAGAAAGTGCGAGCTAGAGGGCGTGGCATCCCGTCGACAGCTCGACCATGCGCTGCTTGTTCAGATGTGACACCCCCAGCGGATTCGAACTTTTCTCATCGTCAGCACCTCTGAAGCATATCAACCCGGTTCCGGTGAAGCAGCTGGCCGCCACCACACTGAGCAAGATCGGTAAGGCCGATCTCGCTTGGATCGTGGCGGAACAGGCGATGCAACCGACGAGTGAGGTTCCCCCATAGCACGGACACCTCGGGTGTGGGATCAGCGATCTTGGTCTGGCCCGACGTGGAGGGTCTCGAAGGTAACAGGGCATGCGCACCGTCC